>JANQOC010000568.1 GCA_028279265.1 Hyphomicrobiales bacterium | reverse complement strand
AGAGTAAGTTGCAGCGATCAACGAAACTGTTGAATCGAAGCCTGCAATGGAAGGCGGTCAATCATCGTTTTGATTGAACCGCTTTAAATATTTTTGGGCATTGAGATTTTTCTGGCAAAATTATTCAAACCATCTCCACGGGCGACTTCGTCATTTTTTACAGGTTCTAAAACCGGAAAACACATTCCACCTGTGAGGCTCGAAATAATTGCGGTAAGTGCCATGAACCATTCTTGAGCGCGTCGGCCAACCGCCACCCCGCAAGACCTTTGTCGTCCCGAACAGCATTGTTGAATATTCGTAGTAGGCATCGGCCTCGAATCCGGGAAACGGATTGAAGTCATCACTTGTCCACTCCCAGACATTCCCCAGCATCTGACGGCACCCAAAGGCGCTATCCCCCTCGGGAAGTGCGGCAACATCTATGCAGCCCAAAGCGCGCCCATCCAAATTGGCTTGGGCCGATGTAGGTGATTGATCACCCCAGGGATATCGTCGCTTCGAGGACGCGAGGTTTCCATCTGAACCCGGTTCGCCGAGAGCCGCAACTTCCCATTCAATTTCAGTCGGTAGGCGCAAGTTTGCCCAGTTGCAATAGGCATTGGCCTCGTACCAGTTCACATGAATAACGGGTTGATGCAGGGGCAGCGGGATAATCCGGTCGAACTGTTTCAAACTCCAATCCGAACCACCGCTTCTTTGCCAGTAACCGGGATGTTGTAATTTTTTCTCCTGAATATATTTCCATCCCTCCGGCGACCAGTAATCCCTGTTTTCATATCCGCCTGCCGCAATGAATTCAGCAAATTCACCATTTGTGACCGGCGCCCTGGCAATGGAGAAAGGCTTCACCTCAACATCGTGGGCCCACTTTTCATTGTCGAAAAGAAAAGGCGCACTCTTTTCCGCGCCCAGTCGGAACGTGCCGCCGCAAACATCCACAAATCCCGGATGGCTGCCTGCACTTCTCTCCTTCGACACATCCTTCGCATTTGCGAAATTCGGGGTCGGATATGCCAGGGTCTGCCGTGCCCAAATAAAAGCCTCGGTATGCATATCTTCATGAAAGGTCGCGAACTGATACATAAAACTGTCCTGCTCGCTTGCCATTTCACCCTCGAGCCTTTCAAAAAGACGGTCCTGAACCGTCTGCATATAGTCCAGTGTATCTGCTTCGCTCAATAGTGGCAGGTCCCAGCGTGTATCGTGATGGACGGCAATGGAATCATAAAGTTCGTCGGCCCTGTCGCCGATCACACTTTCCTGGTTATAGAGAGATCTCAGGATGAAATACTCATGAAAATAGGCGACATGACCAATTTCCCAGAGGAGCGGATTGACTGTTCGGATTTGTGGTCCCATCATTTGTTCATCTGTCAATCCGTCGACAAGTTCCAACGTACGATTGCGTGCATTCTGCATCATATTTTTGAGTTGGTCATTGGTAACTATCTGAACCATTCTATACTCCGGGTGAATTATTCATGCACATAACGGTCGTTACGCCAGCGAAAAAAAACTCAACGTCCGGTAACCGAACGACGGCTTCGCGTTGGGGTAATTTATTAAAGGCTTCGGGCCACGATGTCGAGGTAACAACGTCCTATATCGACCAGCCTACGGACCTTTTGATTGCCCTGCATGCGTGGCGAAGCGCCGCGTCCGTGAAGGCTTATCGCAAACGCCATCCCCAGGCGCCTTTGATCGTCGGATTGGGGGGTACGGATGTCAATACGTTCCTGAAATCAGACCCGGAAACCACACTGGAAACCATGAATTCCGCCGATGCCCTGATTGGTCTCCATAATCTAATCATAAATGAGCTGCCGGAACATCTCCACGCCCGATATGTTACGATCTATCAGTCGGCCGACACCCTGAAGACCGCAAAAAATTTTGATGAAAACTATTTCGACATTTCAGTGATCGGACATCTGCGCGAGGAAAAGGATCCCTTCCGCACCGCCCTCTCTTCCGGCCATCTTCCGGACACGTCGCGGATCCGGATTTCACACTATGGCAAAGCGACCAGTGATGAATGGGCCAGTGAAGCCCGTCAGCTCTCTGCACGACTGCCCCGCTATCACTGGAAAGGCGAAGTCCCGCGCGAGGATATTCCGGATGTCTACGCAAGCAGTCGGGCGATGGTCATCAGTTCGCTCCAGGAAGGCGGGGCCAATGTTGTCTCCGAGGCTCTGGTTGCCGACGTGCCGGTCATTGCATCGGACATCGCGGGTAACACAGGACTTATCGGAGCGGACTATGGAGGCTACTTTCCCGTCGGCAATGAGAAGGCGCTTGCCGAACTCTTATGGAAAATTGAATCCGATCATGAATTCTATGAAGCGCTAAAGAATTATGGCCGGAAGCGGGCCAGAGACTTTACGCCGGAACGGGAACAGCAGGCACTCGCAGACCTCATCAATCGCATTACCAAATAGCACCGGCGCCGCTGCCCTGCTGCCATCCTATCTTGACCGAACCCAACAGAGACGCACTTGTTTAAGAGACAACCATTGTTAGACAAGGGTCACCGGTTCCAGATGATTGCTCTCCGGCGTGACACGGCCGATGATCGCTGCTTTTTCATAGCCCATTTCGTGCAGATCATCTAAACACCTGTCGGCCGAAACGTCAGGAATACTGGCCAGCAGACCACCGGATGTCTGGGGATCGAAAACAAGGGGATAACGTACATCCTGAACCGCCTCCTCCATATTTCTGATGGCCCGGCGCAGGCGAATGTTCGCCGGCTGCAAGGTGCTCAAAATACCCATTTTTACGGTATCCATAGCGCCATCCATGACAGGAAGTTTATCCATATCGATTTCAATGTCGACTTT
>JANQOC010000559.1 GCA_028279265.1 Hyphomicrobiales bacterium | reverse complement strand
AAAGGGCGCGGATGCCGTTCAATTAACGGTAGAGATGGTTGCAAAGACAATTGACTGTCAAGCCGACGATGTATTTGTCGCCTCGACCGGGGTCATCGGTGAACCGCTGGAACCATCCGAATTCTTACATCACATCGATGCGCTCCACAAACGATTGTCACCTTCCGCCTGGGAAGATGCAGCTCAGGCCATAATGACTACCGATACCTATTTGAAGGTTGCGACCTGCCGCGTCGAGATTGACGGTCAGCCAATTCATATCAACGGTATTGCCAAGGGATCGGGTATGATCGCGCCTGATATGGCGACAATGCTGGCTTTCTTGTTTACCGACGCAGATATTGCGCCGGACCTGTTGCAGACTGTTTTGCAGAATTCCGCAGATCGCAGCTTCAATAGCATTACCGTTGACGGCGACACGTCGACGAGCGATACGGTTCTCTGTTTTGCGACGGGCCAGTCCAGTTCGGCACGATTTGAAAGCAAGTCGGATCCGCGACTAACTCAATTGCAAGAGGCTCTCGATACCGTGTCACTCAACCTGGCTCACCAGATCGTCCGGGACGGGGAAGGCGCCTCCAAGTTTGTCCGTATCGATGTTTGTGGCGCTGAAAACGACCACGCGGCGCACCGTATCGGTCTCTCGATCGCAAATTCTCCTCTCGTCAAAACGGCCATCGCCGGGGAGGACCCAAACTGGGGGCGCGTCGTCATGGCGGTTGGCAAGGCCGGCGAGGCCGCAGATCGGGACAGGTTAAGTATCTGGTTCGGAGATATTCTTGTCGCAGAAAAGGGCGAAGTCACTGTCAGCTACAAGGAAGAGGACGGGGCAGATTATATGAAGTCAGAGGAAATCCACATCAAGGTAGATGTCGGGATTGATAATGGAGAAGCGACTGTCTGGACCTGTGATTTCACCCATGACTATATCACCATTAATGCGGACTACCGAAGTTAATAATTCGATAATTTCCACTGGCAATGGATGCAGAGATATTCAGACTTTTTTTACCTATATCTATATCCAAAAATTAATACACCACTGATAGTGTGAGGATGCCGCAAATGAGCCAGAAAATTGTTCTCGTTGCTGCGTGTGTACTTGTCGACAGGGACGGACGTGTGCTTTTGGCCAAACGTCCGGAAGGTCGAAAAATGGCGGGTCTCTGGGAGTTTCCCGGCGGTAAAGTTGAAGAAGGAGAGCTACCTGAACAGGCGCTAATTAGGGAACTCAAAGAGGAACTTGATATCGATACGGTTGAGAGCTGTTTAGCTCCGATGACATTTGCAAGTCATACCTACGATGATTTCCATCTCTTGATGCCCTTATTTGTCTGTCGAAAATGGGAAGGTGAAATTCAGCCTCAGGAAGGCCAGGAACTTGCCTGGGTCCGACCGAACAGATTGAACACATTTCCAATGCCGCCGGCGGACGAACCATTGGTGGCGCTGATCAGGGATCTGCTTTGAACCAAGGTTAAGTGGAACAGGTGATTGCATATGAATTCGGAAATCCGGAACGTCAGCATTTTGAAAACGCAGTTCGTCCCCTGTAAGAAAGTCCTGTCGCGATTTAAAGACGATGAATCGGGTGCGACGGCCATAGAATATGCCATGATTGCTTCGGGTATCTCCATAGTCATAATTACGGCCGTCTATTCCATCGGTTCGACCATCAATACCTACTTTGGAGATGTTCAGGACGATTACCGCAGCACGCCCTAAATTTCCGATTTAGTCAGTTCGTTTTCTTGCGGCCCGGCGAAGCCTTTTCACCACTCGATAACTCATCAGTACCCAATGCATCAGCCAATCGGACCTGGGCAGTGCCCGGATGTTTTGGTTGCTGTTGGCTTTCGTGAGGGGACCAGCCCGTCATTGTCAGTGTCTCAAAGCTGGCAACCAGTTTACCGGAATTGTTGGTATATCTCGACTTGTAGATATCGAACATTGTCCGCAGAGTTTTGCGCTTCAACGGCGTCTTCCTGCGGTGTTGCAATACATTCGTCAATCCCATTCCACGTAGATCATGCAACAGTTTTTCAGGTTCCGTGTAGGTGACTTTAAGAATATCGGTGTCTGTCACGGGCAGCGTAAACCCGGCTCTTTGCAGCAGGGCACCGCATTCCTGAACATTCGTCATGGGAATGACCCGCGGACTGACACCTCCTTCAATTTGTTCCTCAGCCAGCATGAAGCATTCTCTGAGCTCGATTAAAGTTTCGTTGCCAAACATTGTTCCAATAAACAGTCCATCAGGCTTTAAGGCCTGCCGCAGCTGAATGAGCGTGCCGGGGAGATCATTGACATATTGCAGTGTCATAGCGGAAAGCACCAGGTCCAGAGATGCATTCCTGAATGGCACGCTTTCGGTTGTGCAATTGACTTTCGCTCCTGGGTCGCGACCAAAAAACTCGATGCAATGATCCTGTTCGATGACAAGGTCGGTGCCCGGCCGAACGCTGCAAATCTCACCCAAAATGCCTTTGTGAGAACCTAGACTGAGGACGGTCGGAAACTCTCGTTTAATAGCCGCCAGTCGATCTTCAATATCGGCAACGATCCGCTTCAGTAAAAAATCATATCTGTCAAACTCAGGTGCAATACGGCGGCGGCGTTCGTTTAATAGAGCCAAATCGAAAATGTCCGTAGTTTCAATCATGGGCATCGATTCTTTGTGATTGCGTATTTCAGAGTTCGGCCATTAAGTTATAGGGATAGAATTTAAGAAATATTCTCGGGATTAACAGCACAAATTCGATATTTAATGAGATCTTTGGAACGCAAGTCCAATCGGCGTATTTTATCAATCCTTATTGAAAGTAGTTTGGATCAAGTATTGCCGCCACATTGTCTGGTCTGTCGCAGCAGACTCCAGGACTCAGGAAAGCTGTGTGGTTCATGCTGGCGGGAAATCAGATTTATCACAAAACCGGTATGTTACTGCCTCGGCACACCTTTGCCTTACGCCATTGATCCCGCCACACTGTCTGCGGCGGCTCTGGCACGCAAGACTTCTTACACCCGCGCTCGTGTTGTTGGTGCCTATGATCAGGTGTTGCGGAAACTGGTTCATGATTACAAATTCAGGGATAAGGTGGAGCTGACAAATTTTTTTGTCCCTTTACTCATACAGGCCGGAGCCGAATTGTTGAGGGAAGCAGAGCAAATTTCTGCTGTTCCTCTTAATCGCTGGCGGCTTTGGTCCCGGCGATACAACCAGTCCGCCCTGCTGGCAAAGAGCCTGTCGAAAGAGTGCCAGATCAATTACGATGCTTTCTTGTTGAAAAGGGTAAAACGGACACGGAGTCAGATCGGATTGACTTACCGGCAGAGATTGAAGAACGTATCGGGAGCATTTCTTGTACCTGAAAACAAGTCAGATCTTGTCCAGGATAAACGTATACTTCTCATTGATGATGTTGTGACCACTGGCTCAACGGTAGAGGCTTGCGCTAACGCGCTTCTGAAATCCGGCGCAAAATCAGTGGATGTCCTGGCCATTGCCCGCGTTCTTTATCCGCAATCGAATTAGATCGGTTTTTTTTCGGGCTGAGGAAGTTGTTAACTATAAAGTTCCGATAGATGCGAAAACGGCCTAGGATTGCCGGTAAAATCAATTCGATAGTCGAATAATCGAGCGTTCACAATCAGTTGTAGAGTCTCGGAGTTCAAAGTCAATCGGGTCTCCCCTAACTAATGGATAGTAAACAACGGGAGACTAGTGGTTGCTTTAAATTTGATGAATGTTTATTGATCCGAAAGCAAGGATAGACGTCTCCGGGGTGAGTCAGAACTAAATGGCAAATGTCAAAATCTATACAACGATGCTTTGTCCTTTTTGCTATCGGGCGAAAGCGCTGCTGAATCAAAAGCAAATTGAGTTTGAGGAAATTGATGTCACTTTCTCGCCAGCGAAGCGAAAAATTATGACCGATCTTGCCGGCGGCCGCACGTCCGTTCCGCAGATCTTCATCGATGAAAATGCCATTGGTGGATGTGACGATCTTTATGCGCTGGAACAAAAGGGTGAACTTGATCCTCTATTGACCGACAGGCAATAGGGTTTATCTTGCTATTGTAAGTCCTAAGGATCAAATGCTTGCATTCAAAATGCCCGGTATCGGATGGCAATGGAATTCAGGAATTTTTGGTTTGAATAATAAGGACGACAAATCTGAGGACGTTTCATGATCAAATACAATTTGCGATGCGAAAACGATCATGAGTTTGAATCCTGGTTTCGCAGTTCATCGGATTATGACGATCAAGTCGCGAACAATCATGTGACTTGTCCCTATTGCAATTCAGTTTCAATCGATAAAGCCCTGATGGCCCCCAATGTTTCGACTTCTAAGTCAAAAGAAAAGCCTGTCGAAACGGTTCATAATCAGAAACTGGATCAGGACGTTCGGAAGACTCTGCAAAAAGTTCGCGATTATATTGTCCAGAATTCAGAATATGTCGGCGATCGGTTTGCTGAAGAGGCTCGGCAAATTCACAATGATGAGTCGGAAAAGAGTATCTATGGCGAAGCGACGCCACAGGAAGTCAGTGATCTCGTGGAAGATGGCGTCGATGTTTTGCCATTGCCCAGGGATATGAAAAAAGATAACTAGACATTCGGTCTCACCAATCTTCAATCTTCCGCTGCTTCAACAGGTCAGCCTGCTTTTTTGCAGGTGAGGAAGTAATTGACACTACAATCTTCGGACAGAGACCACTGGTCCGTCAGAAGGCTGTAAGTCAGCCC
>JANQOC010000524.1 GCA_028279265.1 Hyphomicrobiales bacterium | reverse complement strand
TCACGCAGTTCCTGCCGGGCCGAACTGACATCCCCGAGTTGCAGATAACCTTCGCCGAGATATTGACGGGCCTGCACGTAGTTGGGATCGAGGCCAAGCGCCAGCTTGTAGTAGCGGATCGCATCTTCGACGCGTCCCATTTTGCGCGTGGTAAAACCAATATAGGTCAGGACCCGCGGCTGCTTCTGATCTTTGATGCGATAGAGAAGATCCTGGGCGTTTTCATAGTCGCCCTGCTCCACAAGCTGGGACGCGGTCGCATAAAGGTCATTGTCATTGAGCAGTTGCGATGTCTTCTTGACGCATTTGCCCTTGCTGTTACTCCAGACGTAACCGCTCTTGCAGTTTTTCGTGGGCTGCGTGTCAGGTGCGGCCGATGCGGGCGCGGACTGGAACGACAGAACCAGACCGGTTATGGCAAAGCCGGCCACCAGGGCGCGGCAAACTGAGAAACAATTCTGAAACTTCGTCATGATCAAACCTCTTCGTTCGGGTTGGATTTAGAATTGACCTGATTTTCAGACGCCGAGGAACCCATAAAAAAATCCGACCGGGCATCGCGCGTGGACCTCACATCAACCCACAATTATGTTGCTATCATGGTTACAGAACATAACCCGCATTTATTCCTGAACAGTGTAAAAAAGCCGGTTCGAATTTTTAAATCCTATGGCCCTGTTTCAGAACCGGATCGACGCATCATTCTGATACCCATGGTCATTTTGTCAAAGCGGCGAGTCGGCGAGAGGAAGGTCGAGCGGATGCAAGCCGGAAGGAAAATATTCAGGAGGTGCGCTGCAGGTGCTTTTTTCTGTCCCGCCGGTTGTGCCACCAGACCGTCAGCTTTCGCCGCCAGCGCCGGACAATGGGCAGGTCTATGGAAAGCACGAGAAAACCCAGGGGGACCATCCAGAAGCCGAGGACAGGCAGAAATCCCAGGATCCCGCCAAATATGAGCCCGATCCCGACTATTATGCGCGCCCAGCGCGACTTCGGCAGATGCCAGTCCCAGGAACCGATCCGGAGTTTTTTGCTCATTCGAATGTTCTTTTTGTTACCCAAGGAGATGAGAAATGTCGGCTTGTGATTGTGAATCAAGCTCTTGCAGGCAAAGATGGGCACAATCTCTGGCAAAAACAAGCCAAATCGGGAAAATATCGTGCGCAGAGGCGGGACAAGGGCTTGGCAAACAAGGCCGGGTTTTGCTATAGGCATTGAACCCAACGAAGCGGCGTATTTTTCGCCGACCCGATTTCAACATCGGGCGTGTTCCCCGGTAGCTCAGTTGGTAGAGCAAGCGGCTGTTAACCGCTGGGTCGCTGGTTCGAGTCCGGCCCGGGGAGCCAAATTACTTCAGTGAGTTAGCTCCAAATAATAACAATAAGAAATACCCTTGGGGTCACACCGGGGTAACAACGGGGTAACAATCCTCAAAAATTGACGTTAGTGCGGGGGGTAGCATGCTTAAGGGATTGTCGGCTCTTTCGTCGCCTGAAAACGTAACATTCATGTTGGCATCGGTTGTACTGTCGTTGCTGGCATCGATCTATGTTCAACCATTTTTAAAAAGACATTCCAGATATTTCACCTACAGCATCATTGGCATTGTCGGCGTGGCAACTGTTTATCTGGCCTCGTGACAAACTACGAAGGCTATAGAGCGTTGTTTGCCCATGACCCCGATGAGGCAATATTGATACTTATGATTACCGTTGGCGTTACCGGAGCGCTTGCAGTGTGTTTCATTATGTGTCCGGTCTTCATGACGGTACTTACAATAATCTTATGGACACTTGCTTTCGTCACACTAGGTCCCGATGCAAAAATAATTGCGCCTTAAATAATAATGATCCTGACCATTCTGGGAATGTTGATCTGTCCACCAATCTTAATCTACCAAGTGATCCGGGAACAGAAATCCTCAGATGAGGCGGATCAATGATATTGTCAGTCATCCTCCAAATCCTCGCTAATGACAATCAGCTTCAATATCTGTATTGCCGGAATCGCATCACCGGAAAACAAAAAAACCCCAGAGCTGGAAATCACACCTAGTGTCGGGAAGAAATTTTACTCTGGGGTTTTAATGTTTCAACCGTAGATATTAAGGCTCGCACACAATACGCAATTACAAATTGATCTAAATCAATGGCAGAAATTTCCATGGATTGTAGTGTGGACCGGAGTTTCATTGATGAATTTCTTCCCTTTCTTTAGGTCCCGAGGTTTAACTTCCGGGACCTCTTTTTATGACGGTAACCTTGTCACGGCCTCCCAAATCACCTATTTGCAAACGTGCGCGGAGAACGACGCGTTCGATAAATAATATACGCAAGGTCTGATAATCAAACCGAGCAGACCTGTCGCATGGGCCCTGGTCGTTTAGTGGCAAGAC
>JANQOC010000104.1 GCA_028279265.1 Hyphomicrobiales bacterium | reverse complement strand
GTCAACGATCAGTCGCCGCCGCGCCTGAGCCGACTTTTCCCTTGCTGACTCTTCAGCCATAAATTTTCTCCAAATGGGTCTTGTACATTCGTTCTATGGTATATATATGAACGAACGATCGTTCATTCAATGGGTTTGTATTAAAAACCTGCTCGATCCGGGACGACAAAGACAGGAAACTCGAAAGTCAAGGCAATCCATCTGATGAAACACACCGCTGAAGAGTTCAAGGTACGAAAAAACTCCTCACGCAATCGCTGGATATCAATTTCGTTCGCATCCGTGTTGCTTGGTGCCGTTGTCTTGTTCCTTGCGACAGCAGAAGATACGGTCGATGTTAACTTGACAGAAAACAGGCCTTCGGCGCAACTCGTTTCGATCGAAACAATTCCTGTCAGTGCAGAAACAATTGAAATAACAACATTTGCCGAAGTACGACCACGCTGGTCCGTAGAATTGAAAGCGGCAGTTTCAGGTCGCGTGATCAAGGTCCTGGATACGGCTCTAGCCGGTGAACAGGTAACAGCCGGTACAACGCTGATCACCATTGAAAACAGCCCCTATGTCTCCGAACTGGCCGCGGCAGACCTTGCACTTAAGGAAGCAGCCCTCTCACTTTGGACAGCGCAAAACGCAACACTTCTGGCCCGAAAAGACTATGAACGCGCAAACAGGCCACCGCCGAACGATCTGGCTTTAAAACTGCCGCAACTGGAAATTGCAAAAAGCGCAGTCGCCGCTGCGAAAGCCCGAGTCACAACCGCAAAACGGCAGCTCAATGATTCAACAATTGTTGCCCCATTTTCTGGATTTATTACGGATCGCTATGTCAGTCCGGGCCAGACGGTCAGTGTGGGTGATCGGTTGGTCAAACTCGTCGACAACAGGGTTTTCGAATTAATTGTGGAATTAAGCCGCGAGGACTGGCTCATGCTCAGGCAACCCCTCGCAGGGCAAATCGCGAAGGTTGCAAATGAAAGTGGTCGAACCGTTGCTGAGGCAATTATTCGCCAAGGTGGAGGATTTCTCGACGAAGCAACGCGACAGTACAAATTGTTCCTGGAAATCCGCAATGGAGAGGCCCAACACGTCCTCTCAGGCGACTTTGTACGTGTGAAATTGCAGGGGATTACAGTTCCTGATGCCTTGTCAATCCCCGCCTCGGCACTGACCCAGGAAGGGTTTGCCTGGCATGTGGATCAATCAGACCACATTCAACGTTTCACTCCAAAAGTCTTATTCCGGCGTCATGATCGCATTGTTGTGGAGGCGCCGAAAGGGACTGAAACTTGGCAAATTGTGACCGCGCCTCTCTCCTCATTTTTACCGGGTCAGAAGGTTAAGGCGCAAACGTCGGAGAACTAGGCCATGCATTTTCTCACGGGGTGGTTCATCCGCAATCGTGTCGCCGCGAACCTGCTCATGGTCTTCATTCTTATTGTTGGACTGATGACGCTCTTCACTATTCGAATTGAGGGATTTCCCAGAGTTCCCCCGGAGAGCGTTAATATTACGACGACATATCTCGGAGCTTCCACGGCACAAGTCGATGAGCTTGTAACACGCAAAATCGAGAGGGCCCTCGAAGGGCTTGAGGGCGTGCGGAGCATTTCTTCACAAACAAGTCGCGAAATTTCGATCGTGGAGGTGCGCAGAGCTGGCGGACAGGATTTGCAAAAATTGCTGGACCGGGTTCGGCTCAGGATAGACGCCGTCAGTGATTTTCCCGCGACCGTACGTCGACCGGTCATCGAAGCGGCCGGCTTTGACTTTCCAGCACTTTATCTCAACCTGCATGGCGCCACCGACCCGGTCACTCTGCAGACCCTCTCGGAACGCTTGAAAGAAGAGCTTCTTGCAGAGCCCGAGCTCTCCCGTTTGAAAGTTTGGGGTTTGCATGACCGTGAAATGCGTATCGAAATAGAACCCCAGGTTCTTCAAAAATTTAACCTGACCGTTGCCGACGTGGTCAACAGGATTCGCGCCAGTTCACTCAATTATCAGTCCGGAACTCTGCGCACAATCGGGGGCGACATCACATTAAAAAGTGATGACAAAGCGAATTTTTCAACCCAGTTTGCAAAGATTGCGGTGATCGAGAATCCGCAGGGCACTTCCATCAATCTGGGTCAAATCGCTTCTGTCAGCGATACGTTCAGGGAAGGTGACTACCTTTATCGATTTAACGGCATGCCGACGACCGGCATGGAGGTGCTGGTGGGTCAAAAGGAAAACCTGCTGCGCATCTCTCAGGTTGTCCACCGGGTCGTGCGTGATTTCGAACCTCAGTTACCACCGGGCGTCGAGATCACGGTCTGGGGTGATGCATCCAACTATATTTCAGACCGGCTCAAACTGTTGCGTTCCAATGGTATCCAGGGCTTGTTGCTCATTCTCATTGTGCTGTCGCTTTTCCTGCATGTTCGCCTCGCCTTTTGGGTTGCCATGGGCATTCCCATATCGGTGATGGGCGCTCTCGCTGTGGCCGGTACGAAGTGGGTCGATTATTCTTTGAACGATGTAACGACATTCGGCCTGATTATTGCGCTTGGAATTCTGGTCGATGATGCCGTGGTTGTGGGTGAAAGTGTCTTCGAAGAGCGAAAGGCCAATTCGGACCCAATCAAGGGCACCGAAATTGGCGTGGACAAGGTCGCCGTGGCAACTGTTTTCGGAGTCCTAACCACCATTGCCGCATTCTTTCCGATGCTGCTGCTCGACAATCCCCTGGGCAAGGCGCTTGCGGGTTTTTCCGGGATCGTGATCCTCGCCCTTATATTTTCCCTGATTGAAAGCAAGTTTATCCTGCCTGCCCACCTTGCTTCAATTCCCCTCGATCGGCCTCCGACTTTCTTGCTGGCGCGCCAGTTTTCCAGGATCCAGGGTTTCGCAAAATGGGCATTGGACTGGACCAACAAAGTGGTCTATGCGCGGATGCTCACTGCTGCGATCCGTCATCGTTATGCGGCTCTCATCATGTTTGTAGCCGCCGGAGCCCTTGGCCTTGGCCTGATAGGACTGGGTAAAATCAAGACGGTGTTTTTTCCGGATGTACCGGGACAGATCATTACGATCAATCTTGAAATGGATGCTCGCGTCCCGTTTCGGCTGACAAAGACCAATATGGAGCGAATCCATTCCATTGGTGATGATCTAAACACGGATCTGCACCAGCGTCTGCCTTTGGAAAATCCACCGATCAGATCCATGTTTCTAATCATCTCCAGCGCAAGATCAGCCCAACTCTATGCCGAGTTGACCCCGGTTGCAGAGCGCCCGAACCTCGGGATTCTAGATATTATTCGAGAGTGGCGCACACGCACCGGCCAGGTCGAAGGCGCAACTGAACTGCAGTTTACGGGTACCGAAGAACTTGCCGGAGGCTTCCAGTTAAGACTTTTCTCCAAAGATACAGAGCTGTTGAAGCGTGCAAGCAATGAACTCCGGTCCTTTCTTGCCGGGATCGAAGGAATTAGCAACATTCGCGACACGCTGACTGCCGGTCAACCTCAATTGGAAATCCGGGTCAGGCCGGAGGCGCGTAATCTGGGCTTTGACACCGAAACATTGGCCTCTCAAATCGGCAATGCCTTTGGTGGTGCTGAAGTTCAAAAAATAAGACGCGCGGGTACGGAAATGCGCGTACTCGTCCAAAACGATACCACGTCCCGTGACACGGTCGACGATCTGCTCCAGAGCCGGGTGCGCAGCAAGTCAGGGCAATGGATTCCGCTTAAGTCTGTTGCCGAGATCACGAACAGCTATGTGGCCGGCACCCTGCACCGTGAAAATGGTAAACGGGTGAATACGGTCGCAGCTTCGATTGACCGATCCGTCGTAGCGCCGGAAGAAGTCAGTCAGGCTGTTTTTCAACGCTTCGCACCAAGTCTGGCCCGGAACTTTCCAGGCGTTCAAATTAAAAGGGCAGGTGAGCTTGAAGAGATCGGCGAAATCCGCGGCGGTATGAAACGTGCGTTACTGTTGGCTGCAATCCTGATCTATGTGCTCATGGCAGTACCCCTCAAATCTTATTGGCAACCCGTTCTCATACTCGCCATCGTGCCATTTGGTTTCATTGGGGCGGCAATGGGCCATTTGATCATGGATCTCAAGCTATCCCTATTGTCATTCTTCGGCATGATGGCCCTCACCGGCGTGGTCATCAATGACAGCCTGGTGCTCATGACACGTTACAACCAGGCCATTGAAGCGGGAATGCCGGTATCCGCTGCACTCGTTGAAGCGGGAACCGGACGCTATCGTGCCATCTTCCTGACGACAGCGACAACGGTCATTGGTCTGTTGCCCCTGTTAACCGAAACCTCCGAACAGGCCCAGTATCTCATCCCCGCGGCGGCATCGCTCGCCTTTGGAGAACTGTTCTCCACAGTCCTGATGTTGTTGCTGATGCCGGTGCTGATTGCCATCACGGAAGACGTAAAGACTATGTACAGGCACGCCACACAGGGGAATAGGGTAAATGCTGGAAGGTGAACGGCTCGCAATTCCGACTTTGCTGCGAAAATTTCTGATGCCCATTAGCCTGACATGGGTGCTGACTCTGGTTGAGACAGCACTTATGGCATTGATCCCTTTGTTGATCGGTTTCGCAATTGACGGGCTCTTGGATAGCAATTCGAAACCCCTCTTGCACCTCTCTCTGATTTTACTGCTGCTGGTCTTTGTAAGCATGGCGCGGCGCCTCTACGACACGCGTATATTCGGAACAATTCGGGTGGAATTGTGTAAAGCCCTCGCCGTCCGAAATGAAAACGGCTCCATTTCGACTTTGAATGCACGGCTGGGAATGGGGCGAGAACTGGTTGATTTTCTGGAAGAGCAGGTCCCTGCCGTGATGACAGCTTCCGTGCAGTTGATTGTTTCGCTCATCGTGCTGTTCGCATTTCATCCGGGACTGGCCTACTCCGCGTGTATCGCAGCCGTTTTGGCAATTGCCATCTATGGCGCACTCCATGGACGATTTTACCGCCTGAATGCGGAATACAACCATCAATCGGAAAAACAGGTACGTATACTGGACACGCGTTCCTCCGAAGGGATCTTGAATCATCTGCAGAAATTGCGGCGGACCGAAGTTCGGTTGTCGGACACGGAAGCTTATGTCTATGGAACTATATTTGTTGTGCTGCTTGGGTTCATAATCTTCAACTTATGGTTTGCAGCGACCCATGTCCAATTTACTGTGGGAACAATATTTTCAATTATCAGCTATTCGTGGGAATTTGTTGATTCTGCACTGATCCTCCCGGTAACTCTGCAGAGCTGGTCGCGTTTGTCAGAAATTGTCGCAAGGATCAACAAAGTGAATCCC
>JANQOC010000504.1 GCA_028279265.1 Hyphomicrobiales bacterium | reverse complement strand
TCCTCAGCCGATGCAACCAGAGTGCGAATGCCGTCGCGTCCATAAATATCGGCTCTGAAATGGGTTCGGCCATCATTTGTGGCCCAGGCGGTCTGATATACGAACAATACGGGTATTTTCTGCTCCAGTTTCACATCCAGAGGTTCGCCCATTGTCGAGACCATATCAATCTTGTCCCGTGTCCAGGTCGGATCGACGTCCTGCAACAGCCAGCTCGCCAGATCCCGAATTCGGTGAACCCGAACACAACCGGCGCTGAAAGCGCGGTGGGTTTGTCCAAATAATTTCTTCAGAGGCGTATCATGGAGATAAACGATATGCTCGTTCGGCATATCCAGGCGCACGATACCCAGCGCATTAAACTCTCCGGGATCCTGGCGAAACTTGTAACGGAGTGCAGTCTGAGAATTCCAGTCAATTGATGTCGGATCAACCTCTTTGCCGCCCCAGGTCTCCAGCACGCGCAGATGTTCTCGCTGCAGATAGCCCGGATCCTTGCGTAGAAGTGGAATTATATCCCGCGAGGAAATACTGTCAGGTACACGCCAATGGGGCAGGAAATTCAGCGCTCGAATGCGCGCCGTGATCGCCGGTGTCTGCCGATCTCGTTTGCCAACAATAACCCGGCTGTATAACTCCACGCGGCCGTTTCTGACGGCCTGGAGCTGATAGGCAGGAATATTAACGACAACGTATTTGTCCCCTTTGTCTTCCGTCAGCCGCTGGCGCATTCGAACAAGATTGATTCTCAATTGCTCGAGACGCAGTTCCGCGGGAACATTGAGGGTCCGCAGCGTTCGGAAGCGAACGATACCCGATGGTTTGAGGCCGTGCCTTTTCTGGAAACGCTTGACCGCTTCCTCGACATTGGCGTCAAACTTGATTCCCTTCCAGAGCTTTCGCGGCAGATCGCCTTCGTACACCAGTCGCCGGCGGAGAACCCCAACCCGGTCGTCAATCATGCCCGGTCGCATACTGCGTCCCTTGGGAATAATCGGCCATCCACCTTTTACCACGATATTTTTGTAATGCTGCACGGACGCTTCGAGCGCATCAATCGTGCTCTGGCTCAGGAGTTCGGTACTGTTCCAGGCAATGAGTTCAGGATCACCATAGTCCGACGGCACCGCATTGCTGCTGGATCTTCGGTTCGCAAGATGAAGAGAATTGTTCTGTTGTTGTGCCGGCTGGGTATTCCAGAAGTTTTTCCAGTTCTGGGTCAGAGATCCCTGGGCCTGGGCCAATGTCGCGAAAGCCGATACAGCGGCCCACGCCACCCCCCCGGAAATGATTAGGGTCGGCAATGCAAAAAACTTGAGTCGACGTCTATTTGCTGTCGTTTTCATCAGTTGTGCCCACAACATCGTCTATTTATTTTTTGTACCAGAAACCAAAAATGCGATTTTTTCGCGACCCCTGAAAGTTTTACCACGAGAATGGGTTTCTGTAAGCGTTGCACCTGTATTTAATAGGGGATTAGATCCAAGTCGATGACAAAATTCCGGCACAAGTTCAAAACCGAGTGTTCATGGTGTCATTAACCAGAATTGATTCTCCAATTGGCACATTCTAACCATCACCAATTTAGACCATGAAACAAGAATCTGCAGAGCGATACTCAGACTTTGCCCCAACCCGCACTATCCCCATTTCCAAATTGCACAGCCAAACTCTTAACAGTATGTTAATTGTCTCTTTACTTTCCCCTGAAATCGGCCATGGATTTGCTATCCCTGCATTTATGGATATTGTTCAGATCACTGCCTAATTCGCGCTTTGCTGGCATACTCTGTCAATCCAGTGCAAATGTTCAACGCTAGTGCCGTTTCTTCCAAAGGTTTCCCCGATGCCACGACCTCAAGGTGAACTGACGATTCAAACCCTAGCTATGCCGGGGGACGCCAATCCCGCCGGGGACATTTTCGGTGGCTGGGTGCTATCACAAATGGATATCGCGGCGGCTATATGTGCGGGCCAGCGGGCCGACGGACGGGTCGTTACCGTGGCCATAAATGCCATGAGCTTCCTGTTGCCCGTTTTTGTGGGAGATGTTCTATGCGTCTACACGAAGGTGTCAAAGGAAGGGCGCACATCCGTCGCCATCGAACTGGAAGCCTGGGCCATACGCGGAAGGATTGGCGAACAGGTTAAGGTCACAGAAGGTGTCTTCACGTTTGTCGCCATCGATGACAAGGGCAAACCGCGCAGCCTTCCCAAACCAGCCTGAACTCCTATGGACTAGTCCGATATTGGGCACATTGGTCCCTTGATTACATTCAAAGAAACTCTCTATAATTCGAGCCAAATTCAAGGGGCATAGCGCGGCAACCCAGGGAGGACTTTGAATGTCCCGCAACTATCATTTTACAATTGCTATAACTCTTGCACTTGGTTTGTTGTGTTTTCAGGCAGCCATCGTTAGCGCCGCCCCAAAACAAAGTCGCTGCCTGGCCGTAGCCAACACGACACCCGGCGTTATTTTTGCGTCTTTAAATGCCAACACTCAGAATCAAGGCGATGTCAGAATAACATTTGTCGGACATTCCACATTTTTGATCGAAAGCCCCGGCGGCATCAAGATTGCCACGGACTACACGGGTTATGCCGGACCGAATATCCTGCCGGATGTGGTCACCATGAACAGGGCTCACAGTTCTCATTATACGGATTTCCCTGACCCCAGAATTCAACATGTCCTGCGCGGTTGGAATCCCGAGGGCGGACAGGCGTCTCATAATTTGGAAGTCGGCGATGTTTATATTCGCAACGTGCCGACGGATACCAGAAGCTTCGGCCTGGACCTGGAAGCTTTCGGCAATTCAATTTTCATATTTGAAATTGCGGGTATGTGCATCGGTCACCTGGGTCATTTACACCATGAACTCACGCCCCAGCACCTGGGAATGATCGGTCATCTGGATATCGTACTCGTTCCGGTTGATCGCATATACACGATGAACCTGGAAGTCGTCATGACTGTGCTGAAACAATTGCGGGCGCGTGTTGTCCTGCCCATGCACTATTTTGACAGTTTTACCCTGAACAACTTTCTCGATGTCGCCCGGCCTCATTTTGATGTCGAAGTCAGCGAACAAAATTCCATCGTCCTGTCGGCGGCCACCCTGCCGCGCAAACCCCGCGTTCATGTCCTGCCCGGTCCCTGAGTCTCGGCACTTCTGCGCATGAGGGAGCTGACCCAGCCTATTTGTGCCCAGCCTATCTGATCATTTTTTCAGAACCCATTGACCCGGTTTTAATCGTCGTTCAGATGACAGGCCGACCAGTGACCCGGCTCAAGTTGCTTTAGAACCGGGACTTCCTGTTTGCATCGATCCGATGCATGCGGACAGCGGGGGTGGAAATGGCACCCCGGAGGGGGATCCAAAGGTGAGGGAATTTCACCTTTGATGGGATTAAACTGCCGCTTCTTCTGATCAAGACGCGGCACTTCATCAAGTAGAGCCTGTGTATAGGGATGATTTGGACCGTCAAATAGAAGTTCGGTCGGTGCAATTTCAACAAAACGTCCGAGGTACATGATCACCACCCGGTCGGCAATGTGTTCGACAACCCCGAGATCATGACTGATGAACAGGTATGTAAGCGACAGATCCTCCTTGAGCTCCATAAAGAGATTGAGCACCTGTGCCTGAATCGAAACGTCCAGGGCTGCAATCGCCTCGTCGCATACAAGAAATTCCGGCTTGACCGCCAGGGCACGGGCAATGCCGATGCGTTGGCGCTGTCCGCCCGAAAACTGGTGCGGATAACGTTGCTTCAAACTTGGGTCGAGACCGACATTGAGCAGGGTTTCGTCGACATAGTCACTGAGTTCATTCGGCGGCACCAGGCCGTGAAAATTCGGAGCCTCGCCAACGATTTGCTGAACACGCATGCGTGGATTAAGGGACGCGAACGGATCCTGAAATATCATCTGCACAGACAACTGATAGTGCTTCTGATCCTCGCTGTTGAGCTTGTCCGTATCCTGGCCGCGATAAAAAATTTTACCCCCGGTTTTGGGCAGGATACCGGCGATCATTCGTCCCACCGTTGACTTGCCGCATCCGGATTCGCCAACTAGACCCACGACTTCTCCCTTGTCGATTGAAAATGAGACCTCATCAACGGCGTGAACGATTTCTTCTGCGACATCAGCCCCGATGGCCGCGGCGATTTTAGCGGCAACATCAAGTTTACGAAAAAATTGCTTTTTCAAATCCCGCGTTTCAAGAACGGTATCACGATCGATAGTCATCGCTCCTCCCCTCCCTGCAGCGGATTGTGACAGCGAATTGTCCGGTCCTCGTCGAGAGGTTGAATTTCCGGAGCGCTGCTGCAGGCATCCGTGGTCGAGGAGCATCGGGACTGGAAAGCACATTCAGGCCCCAGGTTGAGGAGTGAAGGCGTCATGCCCGGAATTAAGAATAATGGCTCCCCGCGTTTGTTGTGGCTGGGAACAGACCCGATCAATCCATGGGTGTAAGGATGCTTGGGATTGTCGATGACATCGCTGGTATCACCGGATTCCACAATTCTTCCGGCGTACATGACGCAAATTCGATCGGCGATTCCGGCGACCACAGCAAGATCATGGGTGATCCAGATCAGTGCCGTTCCGGTTTTCTGGCAAAGCTGCTGCGCTTCGTGGATAATCTGCGCCTGAATGGTTACGTCCAATGCGGTCGTTGGTTCGTCGGCGATGATCAGATCCGGCTTGTTAAGAAAGGCGATCGCAATGGCGATACGCTGGCGCATGCCGCCGGAAAGCTGATGCGGATAATTCTTCAGTCGCTCACCTGGCGAGGGAATCCCCACGAGCTCGAGCATGGCATAGGCTTCTTCTTCACATGCCTTGCGATCCAGGTTTCTATGGGCCTGAATGGTTTCGATCATCTGGGTATCAATGCGCAGCACCGGATTCAATGTCATCATAGGGTCCTGAAAAATCATCGCAATGCGATTTCCGCGCAGTGACTGAAGTTGACTTTCGCCGACACCGACGAGTTCTTCGTTCTTGAACAGAATAGATCCGGACACAATTCGCCCCGGAAACTCGACAAGTCCCAGTATTGAAAAACCGGTCACCGACTTGCCGGACCCGGATTCACCTACAATTCCGAGCACTTCGCCGGACTTAACATTGAAACTTACATCGTCAACGGCTTTTACGATGCCTGCCTTGGTGAAAAAATGTGTTCTGAGATTCTGGACCTGTAACGTCGGAAAAGCCTCTCGGCCAGGAGCGATATCATGCTTCGGTGCCGACATCATCGTTGCAGCCTTGGATTAAACACGTCCCGTAACCGATCACCGACAAGATTGATGGAGACAATGGTTATGAGCAGCATGACTCCGGGAAAAAAGCTGATCCAGTAACGTCCACTGAGCATGTATTCAAACCCGTTGGAGATCAGCAAACCCAGGGAGGGTTCTGTTTGCGGCAGACCGACTCCCAGAAAAGACAGGGTTGCTTCAAGAGTTACCGCGTTAGCAGCCTGAACCGTGCCAACTACGATCAGGGGCGCGAGACAA
>JANQOC010000498.1 GCA_028279265.1 Hyphomicrobiales bacterium | reverse complement strand
TTGATCCACTCTCAAAAGTCACAGCTTCGAAATCATGTGTGGTGTTCGTCGAATTGTCGTTGACAATTATTTCTTCAAACGACAACATTCGCCGAACTTACAAGAACCAATAATAATCATCCTGTCCGAGTCACCCATGTTGCGCATTATTGTTGTCTTGCTTTCGGTGAGTCTCGTTGCCTGTGCAGGCCAGCCCGTGGGTTCTGGATTGAATTCGGCCCTCGGAACCCAAAATGCGATTGTCCAGTCCGGCCATGAAAATAAAGCAGAAAATTCCGTTCCGAGGTCGCTCCTCTTCTGCTTTAAAGAACTGACGTCCGGAATTCAGGATGAGAATGCCCCAACGCAAAGTCTTCTGGCTCATCTCATTCGGGCAAATGCGCCGCAGAATACGGTTCCCACAACACAACAGGTTGCAGTTGGCGCGGAAGCTCTGGAGGTCGCCGAATATGTCCGCGCTCTTCAGGCCAGAGCCACGGCACTGAATCGACCAGCGATCAGCCTTCATCTGGAAAACAAAGCCAATGACAGGTTGTGCCTGGAACAACAGGCGGCTTACTGGCAAAAGATTGTAAAGTCCGAACAGAATAGAAACATTGACACGCCGCCGGAGCCAAGTCCCGCGAGACAGAATGTCCGCATGCTGACGACATCACTCGCCACACTGAACCGGATTTACTCGGAGACGAGTGAAACAGTGCAGCATTCTCACCCGCAGGAAGTCAGCGAGCGACTGACCCGAAGCTTCCAGGATAAGACTTTGTATCTACCGGCATCCGTACTCTGAAGGTCCAAGGACCACTGATTTATGGATCGATACTATTCGTGAGAGATCCTGTCTGGTCCTTTTGCACCGCTTCTCCTGAACGGCAACATGCCCAGCTTTTGCCCTATTGATTCAGTTTAATGGGATTCGTCGTAGGAGCGGTCGTGGCGTGGGAGACGACCTGTGAATGGTTTGCGTAAGATATCTGGAAAACAAACAGACATCACCGGATATTTGCCCCGAGGACATTCCTTATCTTCTCTTTTCACTCGTGTTCCAGACGATTTTGAACTTCGCACAGGGCCAAAGTTCACTTTGGAGCATTTGCCATGAAACTGCTTGAACTCGTAAAATCGGCGCATAACGAACAGGCCATCGAGAACCTGTCAGAGCAGTTTGATGTTTCCCCCGCCAATATGACGACGATCACGGAAGCGCTGGTTCCCCTGCTCTCCGAAGGTTTTTCCCGCAACGCCAACAGTGACGACGGCATGGTCGAACTCCTGCATGCCCTCGGTACCGGAAGGTATCAGCGCTATTATCAGGACTCGCGGATCTTTTCCAATGCTCATGTCAGATATGACGGCGTTGCAATTTTGAAACATGCGGTGCAACCGCAGGACCGACGCACCGAACTGGTTTCGGAACTGGAAACACGCACTGACTTAGACGGCGAAACCATTGAAGAAATTCTGCCGTTCATTTCAGCGCTGACCATGGGGGCGCTGGACCAAAAAATGCGACCCGCCCTTGATGACCTGGTCAAGAAGCTTGGGACAGCGATCCAATCACCATTCGCGGATCGCAATCCTTTTGCCGCCCTGGCTGAATACATATCGGCGGCAACGCCGGATAGTTTGGAAGATTCACCGGTTGAAAACGAGACCATCGAAGAATCAACTAAAAGCACTCCGCGCGCGCAAACGTCCCTGTTTGCCAAGAAACTCGGGGCGATAATGTCCTGGACAACAGCAAAAAGCGCTTAGTCCTAGAACTCAGCCAATCTTTACACTCAGTTAGCCAGGCTGCTGACATCCCATATGGCGCCGAAACCCCAATGTGTTGTTCGAAACTTAATTGGCGTATCTAAATTAGTACGCGTGTTCCTCAAACAGCGGATCGACGGACCCCTTCCATGCGCCCTGAAATTTTTCCAGATGCTTTTCTGCAGAGGTCATTCCCGAATAGGCAATATCTTCGAGATCGGCGATGAAGTGCCGTTCATCTGTGCCATTGCTATCAAGCCTGTTGCGAGCCTTGAGGCCTTCAGAGGCAATTTCCACGATGTCTTTGGCCAGATCCTGCACGGTGCGATCACGAAATTTCGCCTTTAGCGCTAACTTCGGGACTTGATCCCGTAAATTCTGTCGTTCCTCGGTCGTCCAGTCCTTGATCAGATCATAGGCGGCGTCCAGGGCGGTCTCATCATACAGGAGGCCCACCCACAGAGCCGGCAGGGCACAGAGGCGACGCCACGGGCCACCATCCGCCCCCCGCATTTCGAGAAACTGTTTCAGGCGAACTTCAGGGAAAATGGTCGTCTGGTGGTCGGCCCAGTCCTGCATCGTCGGCTCATAGCCGGACAAACCCGGATGCCTGTTTTCGATATACTGTCGAAACGTACCTTCGGTTGCGTCTATATAGCGGCCATTCCTGTAGATGAAGTACATAGGTACGTCGAGGGCATAGTCGGTATAGGCCTCAAAGCTCATGCCCTCGTCAAACACAAATGGCAACATGCCGCTTCGATTCGGATCGGTATCGCGCCAAAGCTCGCTGCGATAGGACAAATAGCCGTTGGGCTTGCCCTCCTTGAAAGGAGAATTGGCAAACAACGCCGTCACCACCGGTTGCAGTGCCAGCGATACGCGGAACTTCTTCACCATGTCCGCCTCGCTTGAAAAGTCAAGATTCACCTGCACTGTTGAGGAACGGAACATCATGTCGAGACCGAGCTTGCCGACTTTAGGCATGTATGCCGACATAATTTTGTACCGCCCCTTGGGCATCCGCGGCGTTTCCGCAAGGGTCCATTTAGGTGAAAATCCCAGACCAAGAAATCCGATATCCAGTGGATCGGCAACCTCCCGAACCTGCTGCAAATGGTCATAGACTTCGGTGCAAGTCTCGTGGATGGAGGACAATGGCGCGCCGGATAATTCAAATTGTCCGCCCGGTTCCAGGGTGATCGAACTCCCCAGCCCCTCAGTTTTTTGTTTCAGGGCGATGATGTTATCGCCTTCATATACTGAAGCCCAGTCGTCCCGTGCGCCGAGACCTTCAAGTAGGGCCCGAATACCATCTTCACCGTCATAGGGTATGGGTGCCAGGTTGCTTTTGCGGAAACCGAATTTTTCGTGTTCCGTGCCGATCTTCCATTCGGAACTGGGCCGGCAGCCGCGTTCCAGGTCCTGAACGAGCTGGGCAAGAGATTCGACGAGTACTATTTCCTTTTCACTTGCCATCAGTTCCGTTTCCCATGAAGCCATATACGTGCTTTTGTCACACGCTCATATTTCTTTACATGAGTTTCACGAAATAAGCGCAAATTCAACGCTTAATTGAATAATCAATTGAGAATAGAGAGAATCCGTAACCGAATTTCTCAGGCACCGCTGCGATTGGAAATTCATTCTATTTCCAGTCCCCGAGCGTGGCATTGACAAGGCTGAGGACAGCAACACCGGCCGTATCGGCACGCATGATTCGGGATCCCAGAGACAGGGGTACGACAAAGGATTGCTGCAGCAGATTATTTCTCTCACTTTCCGAGAATCCCCCCTCCGGACCAATGAGGACACCTATCGGGCCGGACGTGATATGACTCAGTGCCGCAAGGGGTGAAGACTGGACGGCATTTTCATCGCAAAAAATAAGGTGACGGTTGGGCGCCCATGATTTCATGATGGTCGAGAGCGGCGCCGGCTCACCGATTTCCGGAATGGTCAAAATTCCACACTGCTCCGCCGCCTCGATGACATTGGCCCGCATGCGCTCAGATTTGACCCGCGCGACCTGGGTACGTTCCGTGATGACAGGTTGAATGCGGGAAACGCCAAGCTCGGTTGCCTTTTGGACGATGTAATCGAGCCTTTGTCTTTTGAGGGGCGCGAACAGGTAGTGAATGTCCTGGGGCTCCGTTTGCGGATGCAGCACTTCGAGAATCTCCAGCTCATAGGAACGCCGTGACTTGCCGGTTTGGACAATCCGGGCGCGCCATTCACCTTGCCGGCCGTTAAACACGTGAAACTCTGCTCCGTCCGCCAGGCGCATGACATTTGCCAGATAATTCTTCTGCGCCGGCGTGCACTGGATCATCCGACCGCTCTCTAAATCATCTTCGAGAAACAGCCGGATCGTCGAATGATATCTTTCGGACATTTAACCGCTCAAACTGGTTTTATAAATTCACCGCTACAATATCACGGATGTTTCCCGACTTCTCCCCGCGACTTGCCTCCGCCAATGGATTGCATTCAGGTGCGATATCTGGTGTGAATAGTCAATCACCAATTGGATTGTGACGAACGAGGTAAATAGCCTGAGAAAATGACTATTGAGCACGAACGCGTTGCCGATGCTCCCAAGAGCAACTGGGTAGACAGGTTTGCTCCTCTGGCGATCCGGCCTTATTTGCGGCTGGCCAGACTGGATCGTCCGATCGGGACGTGGTTGCTCCTTTGGCCGTGCTTATGGTCTATCGCGCTGGCGGATCTGGCCAATGGGGATCGTCTTCCCAGTATAGGGCTGCTTCTCCTTTTTTCCATCGGCGCCACTGTCATGCGCGGTGCGGGTTGCGTTTACAATGATCTGGTCGATAAGGATTTCGATGGCCGCGTGGAACGCACGCGTTCGCGCCCCATTCCCAGCGGACAGGTTTCTGTTCGTAACGCTAAAGTATATATGGTCGCCCTTAGCCTGATCGGATTTCTTGTCCTCATACAACTCAACTGGATATCCATATGGCTGGGTATTCTGTCTCTCGGAATCGTCGCGATCTATCCGTTTATGAAACGATTTACCTATTGGCCGCAGATTTTTCTGGGTCTGGCGTTCAGTTGGGGCGCTCTGATGGGTTGGTCCGCAGTCAGAGCCGAGGTTTCCCTGGTTTCGGTTATTCTTTATGCCAGTGCCATCTCCTGGACAATCGGCTACGACACCATTTACGCGCACCAGGACAAGGAAGATGATGCATTGCTGGGACTGAAGTCCACGGCGCTGAAATTCGGGGAGTCCACGAAATCCTGGCTCAGTCTTTTTTTCGGATTGGCCCTGGTCCTACTCGCTTTTTGCGGCTGGCTGCTTTCGACCGGGTGGGTTTATTGGCTCGGACTGCTGGCAGCAACCGCCCACGCGACCTGGCAGATTACAACCCTGGATATCGCGGACCGTGATAATTGTCTGCACCGCTTTCGTTCCAATCGAGATTTCGGCCTCATCATATTTTGCACGATCCTCCTGCAGATGGCGATCGGCGGCTAGATACACAGAGTCGCGAGGAGCCGGAACAGTCTCTTTGGAAGCAAGCACTATTTGCGCGCGATAATCTCGCGGCCCGACACTTTATTGAGATTGCTGACGGACCCGACTTCCCGGTAGCTCAAAATGAGCGGGCGTCGCCCCCGCAATTGCAACTGCGGACTGCGGGCAACAGGCTCATGCACGATCAGCTTGCCCAGCCTGTCGAAGGGTTCGTAGATCTGCCCGGCCGCGGATTCAACAAGTGCCGGCAATCTCAAAACCTTTGACCAGCTCATCCAACGGGCAGCGATATCATAGGAATGATCCGCCCGGTAAAGGGGGATCTGGAATTTCGGATCAGGGTGGAGCAGAAAAACCGTGTACATAAAGTCTTTATCATCTTCACCGGCATCATCTTCACCGGCTGACTGAACTCGCAATACGACGCCTGAAAACTCGGAAATCTGTTTTCTTTCAGCGCGCGATTTGGAGAAGAGAAAGCATGTCTGCACGGCGATGGAACGTCGCCCGATCGTAATGCGGTCGCTCCCGACGATCCCCGGCACCGCAGGTTCGCGATGATCTAGGACGTAGGTTTTAGGCAAAATATATGGATCGATGTCCACGGCCCTGGCAGACCAACGGTCTGCCAATGGCTGTGGCTTTGTTTGACGCCGCACTATTAACTCCCCGACGGTTGTCTATCGCAACCTCATATTCGCGGAGTGTCTCATAGAAGCCTTCTCATCCGATTAAGAGACATCGTTAATTTTTTGTATTCTTGAGTATCAAATTCTATCAATTGGATTTAAGACATATTGGCGTGCGATTTCCCGGTACGACCGGGAACCGGTGTGCCCGAACAGGTGTAGACTTTATGACAATCGAAAACCCGGAACTGAAGGAAGACTTTTTATTCCTTGCAGAAGCCGTCGAAGCCGCTGGAAAACTTGCGCTCGGCTATTTCGGCAACGCTCCCGCAAGCCAGAAAAAGTCAGACGGCAGCGATGTCAGTGAAGCCGACCTAGCCGTTAATTCCCTGCTTCGGGATAAACTCACGGCCCATCGACCCGACTATGGCTGGTTGTCGGAGGAATCCGAGGATAAGGCGGATCGACTGGACCGTGAGCGCGTTTGGGTCGTTGATCCCATTGATGGGACCCGCGCTTTTCTCAATGAAAAACCGGAATGGGTGGTCTCTGCCGCCCTCGTCGTGGCCGGTGAACCCACTGCGGCGGCAGTCTTTAATCCGGTAAAAAGAGCTTTCTACAAGGCCTGCAGCGGACAAGGGTCATGGAAAAACGATTCTCCCTTGAGCCTCCCTGAGGTTGCTGCTCCGGACCGCCTGCCGATCATAATTTCCAACGGCCACTTCAGGAAAGGCAATCTGGACAAGGCCTACCCGGCTATCACCCGTATCTGGGTCAATTCGATCGCCTATCGCATTTGCCTGGTTGCCGAGGGTAAGGCGTTTGCCACGGTTTCCCTTTCCAACAAGAACGAATGGGACCTGGCGGCGGCTCATCTGATCCTCTCGGAAGCCGGTGGTTTACTGACCACCCGCAGCAACGAAATTCCCGGATATAACAACCCAAACCCGCTGATCGAGAGCATCGTGGCTGCCGCCCCTGTGGATCATCGCCAAATTCTCGATCATCTTAACGCTGAATTTCCTTAGAATCGACCGTCAGATCCACCGAATCCATCATTGAACACATATCGACGAATCTAATAATTTTCATTATTTTCAGATACTTATAGGTATATATTAACAATACAGTTGATTGATTTGCGTCCATCGACTATCGAAATGGACAGTTGAAACTTCAGATCGGTTTTGTAATCATCCTGAGAACTAATTGCTCTCGTGATAATTCATCTTCTTGTACTCAAGTGTGACGATCTGATCCACCGGCTGCGGGCAGCCGGATTGGCCCCAGCGAAAGCAATCATTGAATTCAAGGAAACGATAGAATTCAAATGGCAGAGGCATCGAGTTCAAAACTGGCCCGCTTCACGGGAGCCCTGCTGAGTCGCTATGTCAAATGGGTCTTTTCGTCGAGTACGGTTACAAGGCTTCCCAAAAATCAGATCGAGCAGCTGACCGAATTGTCGCCGGTGATTTTTGCGTTCTGGCATGGCCAGTTCTTACTCACCGCACCCGCCAGCCCCGAGAATCTTTCCGTCAAAGTCATGGTCGCCCGTCACAACGACGCTGAAATGATTTCAGAAATGTTAAAGCATTTTAACATGGCGCTTCTGCGCGGGGCAGGAGCCGGATATCGGCGTAAGGATCGCGGCGGCGCCAGAATTCTGCGCGAGGCGATAAAGGCTCTCAAGGAAGGTTATACGATTTCCCTTACCGCAGACATCCCACCGGGTCCGGCCCGGCGTTCGGGAAAGGGCATCGTGACCCTAGCCAAACTTTCGGGCCGCCCCATTGTTCCCACCGCCATCGCCTCGTCCCGCTACTGGCCCTTTAAGACCTGGAACCGTTTCATGTTGAATCTTCCCTATTCCAGGGTTGCCGTGCTGATCGGCGATCCGGTCTGGGTTGATAAAAACGCCGGCGCTGAAGAGCTCGAGGAAGCGCGCCGGAACGTCGAGGATCAGCTGAACCGACTGACGCGACAATCCTATGAGGAAATTGGCGTCGATCCGCAAGTGGTTGCCCTGAACCAGCCGGGACTTTCCCTCTGGCTGTATCAAAAACTGTCGCGACTGAGCCGTCCCGGAATCGGATTCCTGCTCAATCGCCGGCTCAAAAAAGGCAAGGAAGACAAAGCCCGTTACACGGAAAAAATTGGTTTGCATGGAACGCCCCGGCCCGATGGAGATCTGTGCTGGATTCATGCAGCCAGTGTCGGCGAGACTCTCGCGGTTCTCCCCATCCTTGAATCACTCACGGAGCGCTATCCCCATTGGAACTTCCTGCTGACGACCGGAACACGAACATCCGCCAAACTTGCGCACGATCGGCTGCCCTCGGGCGCGATCCATCAATTTGCGCCAATTGATCATCCGGAATTCGTTGATCGGTTCCTTGAATACTGGCAACCGAAACAGGCACTTTTTGTTGAATCTGAAATTTGGCCGAACACGATCCTGGCCCTTAAGAAACGAAAAGTCCCGATCGTACTCCTCAATGCCCGTATGTCTCCAAAAACCTATCGCTGGTGGAAGCGGTTTCCGGGCATCAGCCGCCCCCTGTTCAGCGCCTTTGACCTCATCCTGGCCCAGAACATTTTTGACCTGACAAAATATTTGAAGCTCGGAGCGCGCAATATCGAC
>JANQOC010000495.1 GCA_028279265.1 Hyphomicrobiales bacterium | reverse complement strand
CCTGTAAACATTGATGTTTTGGACATTCCGTGCCCGAATGAAGAGGGCTCACGAGGAGAATGCCTCATGGCTTTGGACATATGAGCAGGCAAACCTGGGCAGGGCTGAAAGAATCTGATCCGAAACTCAGCACCATTTTTTTGCATTCCCCCTAATGAACGGTCCCAGCCTATGTTCAGAGACGGAAGGGCAGAATTCCTAACCATCACTCATTCGGTCAAAGTGAGGCGACCGACCCGGCTTTCGATATAAAGACCAGAAATGGAATTCTGGGTTGACGGCCCTAGGTCACTGAAATTCCACCGTCGGGTCCATGCGGTCGCGCGGCAGATCTCGCATCGGATTCTGATTTTCCTGGAATTATCCACATTCTTTGCACAGAACGGGAACGTGACTCTATTCCGCCTGTTCGACGACTTCTAGGAAAGGGACGCGACTTTGCGGGAATCGTAATTCAGGATCGGCGACAACCATTTTTCGGCGGTGCCCAGATCCCAGCTTTTGCGCCGTGCATAATCTTCGACCTGATCCTTTTCAATCTTTCCAACACCGAAGTAATAGCTCTCCGGGTGCGAGAAATAGAGGCCACTCACCGCCGCCCCCGGCAGCATTGCAAAACTCTCGGTCAGCTGAATTCCTGCTGCATCGGTTGCATCCAGCAGCCGGAACAGGGTTTCCTTTTCCGTGTGATCCGGTTGCGCGGGATAGCCGGGTGCCGGACGAATGCCCTGATATTTCTCTTCGATTAATTCCTGTTGGCTGAGATTCTCCGTCTGCGCATACCCCCAGAACTCCCTGCGCACACGGGCATGCATCAGTTCCGCGAAGGCTTCCGCCAGCCGGTCCGCCAGAGCTTTGAACAGGATCTTGCCATAGTCGTCATTGGCCCGCTCAAACCGTTCGACGATGTGCTGTTCCCCCAGGCCCGCGGTCACCGCGAAGCCACCGATATAGTCGGCAATCCCCGTCTCTTTCGGCGCAATGAAATCAGCAAGGGCGACGTTGGCGCGACCAGACTTCCGACCCATCTGCTGGCGCAGACTGTGGAGCGTGCAAAGGGTTTCTTTGCGGGTGTCATCCCCATAGAGTTCAATGTCGTCAAATCCGATTGAATTTGCCGGCCAGAAGCCGATGACGGCATTGGCCCGCAGCCATTTTTCTTCGACTATCTGCTGGAGCATGGCCTGAGCATCGTCAAACAGCTGCCTTGCCGCAGGACCGAGTTTGCGATCTTCAAGAATGCGCGGATACTGCCCGCGCAATTCCCAGGTCGCAAAAAAGGGCGTCCAGTCAATGTAGGGGACGATCTCCCCGAGATCATACTCAGAAAATGACCTTTTGCCGATAAACTTAGGCTTTGTAATTTCGGTACCGGCCCAATTTATCTTGTGACGGTTTTCCCGGGACGCCGCCAAGGGTACGCGTTTTTTCTCTACCTGGGAACGGGAATGGGCATCGGCGAGTTGCTCATATTCCTGGCGGACATTGGATACGAATTCGGATTTTCGCGACACATCCAGAAGGTTGGAAACCACGCCCACGGCTTTACTGGCATCCGTCACATAAACCGATTGGCCCCGCTGATATTCCGGGGAAATTTTTACCGCGGTATGCACACGACTGGTGGTCGCCCCGCCGATAAGTAGGGGGATATCGAAATTTTCTCTTTCCATTTCCGATGCAACAAAACACATCTCATCCAGGCTTGGTGTGATTAAACCTGATAACCCGATAATATCGATGTTCTCCTGCCGTGCCGTTTCAAGAATTTTCTGGCTTGGAACCATGACACCCAGATCGATGACTTCGTAATTGTTGCACTGGAGAACAACGCCAACAATGTTCTTGCCGATGTCATGAACATCGCCTTTCACTGTCGCCATCAGGATTCGGCCTGCGGACGGTGCATTTTCAAGCCCAAGTTCCTTTTTCTCCGCATCCATATAAGGCATGAGATAAGCCACGGCTTGCTTCATCACACGCGCCGACTTGACCACCTGGGGAAGAAACATTTTACCCGCTCCGAACAGGTCACCGACAATATTCATTCCGTCCATGAGAGGGCCTTCGATTACCTCAAGTGTCCTCTCCGCCTTCTTCCGGGCTTCTTCTGTATCCTCGACAATGAAATCTGCAATTCCGTTGACCAGGGCGTGAGACAAACGTTCTTCGACAGTCGCTTCCCGCCACTTGAGATCAACCTCCTTTTTCTTGGAACTTTGTCCGCGGAATTTTTCAGCGATTTCAAGCAAGCGGTCGGTACCGTCATCGCGACGATTGAGCACGACATCTTCAACCGCCTCCCGCAGATCCTCGGGAATATCGTCGTAGATGGTCAATTGTCCGGCATTGACGATGCCCATATTCATGCCTGCCCGGATGGCATGATATAGAAAGACAGAGTGCATGGCTTCGCGCACAATATTGTTGCCGCGGAACGAGAAGGAAAGATTTGAAACGCCGCCGGACACCGAAGCATAAGGCAGGTTCTCGCGGATCCGCCCGGTTGCCTCGATAAAATCGAGGGCGTAATTGTTATGTTCCTCGATACCTGTGGCGACAGCGAAAATGTTGGGATCGAAAATAATGTCCTCAGGAGGAAATCCGACTT
>JANQOC010000491.1 GCA_028279265.1 Hyphomicrobiales bacterium | reverse complement strand
CAGACGGAGGACGTTCTGTTCGGCGAAAACGATTTAGCCGGAAAACTGCGACCTGGCGCCACAATCGTTTCTTGTGCAACGGTTCCTCCGGAATTCGCCCGATCCATGGCTAAGCGCTGCGGCAAACTGGATATTCATTACCTCGATGCTCCGATTTCTGGCGGCTCAGTCAAGGCGGCCCAGGGACAGCTTTCCATCATGGCATCGGGATCTCCCAATGCCTTCGCCAATGCCCGGCCTGTTCTTGATGCCATGTCGGAACAGTTGTTTGAACTGGGGGACAAACCCGGTGTCGGCTCGGCAATGAAAGCTGTAAATCAAATGCTGGCGGGTATTCATATCGCCGCAATGGCGGAAGCTCTGGTGTTTGGAATAACCCAGGGAATCGAACCGAAGACTTTTGTCGATGTTATATCCAAATGTGCAGGAACATCTTGGATGCTCGAAAACCGGGCTCCGCATATTGTCAATGGGGACTACACGCCCCATAGCGCCGTTGATATTTGGCCGAAGGATTTGGGGATAGTTCTCGATATAGCCAAGAGCTCGAAATTCAGCGCACCACTCACCGCCGCGGCCCTGCAACAGTATGTCGCTGCATCGGGATCGGGCATGGGTGGTGAGGATGACTCCGCCGTTGCCAAAATATATGCGCGCAATGCTGGGATTATTTTACCAGGTGAAAATTGATATTCGTTATGTCTGCAAAGGTTCAAAAGCCGACATTTGCACTCAGAGAATTTACGTCTGCTTGGTGCCGGAAACGGATCGCGGACATATAAAATTAAGACGATCAAAGCAAAACTCACTCTGAACAATCAATCGAAAGCATAGACAGTAAACTCAATGTCGAATTCAAGCATGTCTCCGAGGTAGATGAGCACGGCTGAATAAACCAGCCTGTTCTCGGAGTCAAAAAACTCCCGAAAGACCCAAAATACCGGTGAATTGACATTTATGTTGACCTTGACCGCTCGGAAAGATCAAGACGGGATTTGCCAGAAGGCGTGGCGATTGCCCAGAGTCATCTCGAGAATCCTCAGGCTTGCAGAGACGCATTGTCGTCCGCTTAATTCCCCAAAAACAGATATTGTCCGGCAAACAAAGCGTTTTTGCTTGTTCCCGGATAGCGGGCAATTCTTCTTTCACCTTAATCTGATATTTCTCAGACGATTAAAAAAAACTCTGAGAGTTACCCATTGTAAGAATTAACAGGGGAGTGATTGGCTTAATGGATTAAGCATCTTATTGTCTCGGTCATAACAAACGGGAGATTAATATGCCAAAGTTTTTCAATCCAGAATCAATCAATCCGCCCTTCAATCCATACACGCACGGGGTCTTGATCGAGCCGAACGCCGAATTGCTCTATCTTGCCGGCCAGGCAGGCTCTAATCCACAAGGTGAAATTGTTCCAGATTTCGAAGGTCAGGTCCGCCAGACTTATGCCAACATCGAAGCCATCCTCAATGAAGTTGGAATGGGCTTGAACAATATCATCAAGGCGACGACTTTTTTAACCGATCGCAAAAATCTTCAGCCCATGCGCGAAATCAGAAAGGAAATTTTAGGTAACCACAAACCGGCTCATACGCTTTTGCTGGTGTCGGGACTTGCCTACGAGGAATTTATGATTGAAGTGGAGTGTGTCGCTGCCAGAACATGACACTTAAAAGATTTTGAAGTCTCCGAACATAAGGAGACTTAATCGGTTCGCCCCTCCAGGTCCTTGCTGATGTGCTGTGCAACTTCGCGTATGGCCATACCGATTTTCTTGCTCGTTTCTTTGGTAAGTCGGGCTGTGGGTCCGCGGACAACAATTGCGGCAACGGCTCTTTTGTCTTTGTCGAGAATGGGAGCGGAAATTCCGGTACTGCCCACATTGACCTGGTCAACGGCATACGCGTAACCCTGGTTTCGAACCAATGACAACTCGTCTAGGTATTGTTTTCGGTTTATGACAGACTGCGGTGTCAATGCGAGAAACTCAATTTGATCTACAATATCTATCATTTCCTTCTCGGGAAGAAAGGCCAGCAACACACGACCTGAGGCTCCTGAATAAATGGGTTGAGCTCTGCCTAATTCAGCCACGACCCGGAGCTCTTTGCGGGTTTCCATGACCTCGATACAGATTCGATCCAATCCCCGGGGTTCAATAAGGCAAACGGTTTCATCGAACCGATTCAGTAAGGTCCGCAGGTGGGGTTGGCAAACACCACGAAGATCATGCCGCCAATAATGATTGAGCCGTAAAATTCCCGGTCCATTGTAGTAGCGCCGGGTTCGTGCATCCTGTTTTAGAAGTTCACCTTCGACAAGTGTCGATAGAATTCGCAGTGTCGTGGCCTTATCGAGTCTCAATGACCGGCTAATTTGTGTGAGACCGATTGGATTATCTTTTTCACATACGAAATACAGGACTTCGATGGCGCGCTTAACGGTTTGCAAAGGCATTGGCGAAAACTCAAAACATATACACCATATTGTCGAACGTTTTGGTTCAATATCCGAACCGCTTATGTTGTATATTGAAAAAATGTGTTTCACCAGCTATAAATTTGATGAAGACGAAGAATAATTGGACGGCGATCCGATCCAATTTGTTCGGCGATCAGGATCGGTAGTAAAGCTTGGATCATGTTTCGAGTTCATCTGCTTGCGCTTATTTAATTAAGGGAGGAAAGAATATGAAACTCAGCCAATACACGAACATATTTTTGTTTGCTCTCACGGCTTCGGTAATTGCGCTTCTTTTACCAAAAGACGTTGAAGCCCAGCACTACAAAGGTAAGACGATTACTGTCGTTGTTGGTCTCGGACCTTCGTCGGGCGGTACAACGCTGGCGCGTCTCATCGGCAAGCACCTGTCTCAACATATTGACGGTAATCCGAAGGTCGTTATCAAAAATATGCCCGGTGGAGCCCTGTTAAAGGCCCATAATTTCGTTCATGCCAAAGCGCCGGAAGATGGCACGGTTGTTTATTATGGTCCCCGTCAGCCCCTCGGTGAACTAATCGGAATGCCGGGAATGAATTTTAAGTATAAGGACTTTACGGTTCTTGGAGGCGTTCAAGTCGCGGATTTGGTCAACTATGCTCGGACGGATGTCCTTGATGGCGGGCTGAAAAGCGGCGCGGACTTGGTAAAGGCACCGTCCGTTACCTTTGGGGGCATAAGCCCACGTACCATTCGGGTTCTTGTTTCCATGCTTCAAATGGAAATGCTAGGTGTCAAGTACCGGCTCGTCCCCGGCTACCGGGGAAGTGGTAAATTACGGGCGGCCGTGCTCAATGGCGAAGTTCAAATGGGCAATGACGCCGCTCACGCCTATCTCAATCGCGTCGTTCCGACGATGGTGAAGAATGGTACTGTCACTCCCGTGTGGCAGATCCCTTCGATGGATGCCGGCGGCAATTTGGTCAAGAGCCCGCTATTGCCCGACATGCCGAGTTTCAGTGAAGTCTATCAACAGGTTAAAGGCAGTGCGCCCTCCGGTATTGAATGGGAATCCATCAAAAATCTCGTGAAATTCGGCCAGACCGTACAGCATATGTTCTTTGGGCCAACGAAAATGAATGAAAAAGCCGTTGCCGAATTCCGCAAGGGTTTTCTCGCGGCTATGAACAGCGATGCTTTCAAGGCGGACGCCAAAGAAACAGTAAAATATGTTCCGTCACCGGCAGACCACAAGCGGGCCAGCCAAGTTCTTTCGGCAAACCAGGAGACACCGCCAGAGGTCGTGGCATATCTGAAAGATTTTATCGCCAAAAATTCCAAGAAAAAATAATTCAGACCTGGCGAACGAGAAAGACGGGAAGTTGTGACGATCAACTTCCTGTTTTCGCCTCAAGGTCGGTGTTCGCATAAGTGTTAACTTTTCCGGAAACTCTCTTCTCCAAAAAAGTTACTGACCCCGGAAAAAATTAGCTTAGGCGAACATCGGATTTTGCCGTACACTCTGTACAAATGATTTGCCCATTGAACTTGATCCTGGATCCGACTTCTTATGATTGACGCCTTGATATCCGGGCTCCTGCTGGTTTTTGCCTGGCCATCTATAGGATATCTTTTACTCGGCGCATTGCTTGGAATATGGATAGGCGCGATACCGGGACTAGGCGGTATTATCGGGCTCGTGATGCTGTTGCCGTTCACATTCGGCATGGAGCCCGTTCCTGCGATGGCCCTTTTACTGGGTTTGTGGACGGTGACCACCACCAGTGACACGATCGCGTCGGTGATGCTGGGAATTCCAGGTACGGCCGCCTCCCAGGCCACGATCCTCGACGGCTATCCGCTTGCGCAACAAGGGCATGCGGGCCGGGCTTTTGGGGCCGCGTTTACGGTTTCAGCCTTCGGAGGCGTATTCGGAGCCGCAATTCTTGCCGTTTCTCTGCCGATAATCGCACCTCTCATCCTGTCGTTCAGATCGCCGGAACTCTTCATGCTTGGCATGCTCGGACTGACCATGGTGGGGACCTTGAGCGGGGCTTCCGTTCTCAAAGGTCTGCTGGCCGCCATGCTCGGGCTGATGCTGGGATTTATCGGCATGGCCGAAACCATTGCCGAACCGCGTTACCATTTTGGCACCGTCTACTTGCTGGATGAATTGCCGCTTATTCCTGTCGTACTGGGGTTGTTCGCACTCCCTGAACTTCTCGACCTTGCGGTGCGCAACGTCTCGATTTCGCGTGTACCCAAGGAACAGGTCAAAGGAGGGGGTATTTTTCATGGGGTCCGGGACGCATTCAAATACTGGTGGCTGGCAATCAGATGCAGCGTGATTGGTACTTATATCGGCATGCTGCCTGGCCTCGGCGCGTCCATAGTCGACTGGGTGGCCTATGGTCATGCCGTTCAAAGTACGAAAGATAATCCGCGCTTTGGCAAGGGAGACATTCGCGGGGTCATTGCGCCTGAGGCCGCCAATAACGCGATTAAAGGCGGCGCCCTGGTACCGACGGTTGCCTTCGGTATTCCCGGAAGCCTCGGCACCGCCATCCTGCTCGGGGCCCTTGTCGTTCAGGGCGTGCGCCCCGGACCCGATATGTTGACGGACAATCTGCATATCACATTCTCCCTTGTATGGATGATCGTCGTCGCCAATATCGTCGTCGCCATTGCGCTGATATTTCTTGCCAATCAGGTCGCCAAGATTGCTTTTGTCCCCGGACATTTGATTGTCCCCGGTGTCGTAACCTTTGTCTTCATGGGGTCCTGGCTCGGCGGTGCCTCCATGGGAGACTGGATCACATGTCTCAGCATGGGCATTGTTGGATATGTCATGAAGCGGGGAGGGTGGCCGCGTCCTCCGCTGATACTGGCCCTGATACTCGGCAACATTCTGGAGAACTCTTTTCAGATCAGTATGCGCGTCGGTCAGGGATGGGGATGGTTGTCGCGTCCGATCGTGCTCATAATACTTGTTCTCATCGTCGTAACATTGGTTGTCGCCATCAGCGGCATTGCTCGGAACAGACAGTTGCGAGCAAGACAGACCGAGCCAAAAGAAGGAAGCAGTGAAGGCGAAGGCAATGAACGCAATCCTCTTATTTCTTTGCCTTTTTCACTATTGCTGGCGACCATGTTTATCTGGGCGGCCATTGAAGCGCAGCCCTGGCATGAGGAAGTGAAACAGTTCCCGGTTGCCATTGCCTATCCCGGTGCGCTCTTGGCGTTGTTGGCCGTATATTTTGATGTCAGAGCTGTGGTCGCCAGGCGGCAATTGTCCGAAGGCTGGACGCAATTGTTTAAACAGGCGGTCGATCAGGCCATGCTGCGCCCGTCTGTGATATTCTTCCTCTATCTCATAGTGATGCTCCTGGCCACTTATGTCATCGGTCAGAAGCTATCATTGGCCCTGTTTACAGCTATTTATCTGTGGCGATGGGGAAACTATTCCCCCGGCATTTCCATCCTGTATGCGCTTGGTGCGTGGGCCTTCATTGTCGGGTTCTATGACCGGATTATGAATCTTTTATTTCATCCCTCCTGGCTGCAGAGCTGGCTATATCCTCTGCTTCCCGAATGGTTGCCATCTTATCTCATTTGATAACGAAACGGAATTCATGACGAGGCACAACTGACGCCGGGGATCAGGGGTGCTGTTCCGCGGGCGTGAAACCCGCGCGTTCGAAAGTGTCCTGCATCGCCGATTTCAGTGAGGCTTGTCTTCTTGAAATCAGATCATCTGAAAGGCTCAGGACACCATGGCGTTTCTGAATCTGTCCATCGATAATGACCGTGTCAACATTAGATCTATCTGCGAATAAGACGACCGAACTCACGGGATCGTGGACGGGTTGAAGACAAATGTCGCTAACGTCCAAAAGGACAATATCGGCTTTCTTGCCCGGTGAAAGCGAACCGATCTGATTTTCCATGCGCATCGCCCTTGCCCCGGCAATCGTTGCCCATTCCAGAGCTTCGCGGGGAAGCGTGCCGAGCTCTTTCGTCGGCATTTGATCGTTTGCGTCCGACCTGCAGTCAATGGCGTGTTGGTATTGCAGTGCCAGCCGCATGGTATGAAACATGTCCCCGGCCGCGAAGACTTCCGTGTCAGATCCCAGGGACGGCTGATTTCCGAGTTGTTTCACCCGGCCACATAAGGGATCCGCTTTTGCGGATTGGAGTTCGACTGTCGGCGTTGCGGTTACGGAAACACCGTGGTCAACGAGCATCTTCAATTCGTCATCCACCAGGTAGTTGCCATGAACAATATTGTGATCGGGGCCCAGCATTTGGGCTTCTGCAACCGGATAAAAACCTTCTTTACAGATGCGGTTTTTGCGGTTCCATGTATGTGAACTGGAGGTCAAGCCATATTCACGCGCAAGCGCAAAATCCTGGAGCATAACTTCCCTTGTGGAGTTTTCGGGTCCCAGAATAGCCATGCCCAGGGTTATTAACGCGTCATCGCTTGCCAGACGATCGCGCCGCAACCGTTCGATTTCCGATCGGGGATGAGGAATTTCGGAGAAATGCTTCTGCCCCTCGAGCTGCTTAGGTTTGACGGTGCCGTGGGCAAACAAGGCTCGAATACCGGTTCCCTGCAGACCACCGATGGCCCGATCCGTATGGTCTGGCGTCGCATTGACATGACACCAATCGAGGATGGTCGTTGATCCGGCGTTGATTTGACTAAGGGCCCCGACAAAATTTCCCAAATAGGTGTCCTCGGGTGAAAACGCCATCGCGATTCCGCGATGCACATGCTCATGATAGTTTACCGAAGTCCAGTTACCTCCAATGCCTTTTAATCCGGCCTGCCA
>JANQOC010000455.1 GCA_028279265.1 Hyphomicrobiales bacterium | reverse complement strand
GGAGAAAACAATCAAAGTCGGTCACCAAACAGGCTTTATGGACGCGTCCCAGGAATCGGCTCGTTGCTTTCGAACGCTCCTTGATGTCTTGTCGCGTCCAGGCCGGGTTATGGAGTTTTCGGTAGCCCATTCATCTGTTGCGGAACTGCATCCCGCTAGCGCTCTTGTTGCCTTGACACTCGCTGATCATGAAAGTCCCGTTTGGCTTGATGAAACGCTGAACAGCTCCGCTGTCAGGGAGTTCGTCCGCTTTCACTGTGGCGCACCAATAATTGAGGACCCGTCGCAGGCAATGTTCGCTATCTTTGCGAAGAAACCCGAATTCAAAGATCTCCCGGCGTTTCATATGGGCACTCCCGACTACCCGGATCGCTCGACGACCCTCATCCTACAGGTTGACGGTTTCGAAGCCGCTGAGGAGTACATCCTCAGTGGTCCTGGAATAAAGGACACGCAGGTCTTCGGTGTGCAGGGATCCGGAAATGATTTCTGGGATTGGCAGGCGACCAATCGCCAAATGTTCCCCCTGGGTCTGGATGTCATATTGACTTCCGGTCATCAAGTCGCGGCATTGCCCCGCTCCGTCAGAATTGAAGGGATGGCATAATGTATGTAGCGGTCAAAGGTGGTGAAAAAGCCATTGATAATGCACACAGGCTTTTGGCCGAAACGCGCCGAGGAGATCCCGAGGTCCCCGAACTTTCTACCGAACAGATCCGGGAGCAACTCACTCTTGCCGTTGATCGGGTCATGACTGAGGGTTCACTATATGATCGGTCGCTGGCGTCACTGGCCATCAAGCAGGCACGCGGCGATATAATAGAGGCAATATTTCTGGTTCGGGCCTGCCGCACAACATTGCCACGATTTGGGTACTCCGTTCCCCTCGATACCGGCAGTATGACAATAACGCGCAGAGTTTCTGCAACTTATAAGGATTTGCCCGGAGGTCAGGTATTGGGCCCGACCTTTGACTATACCCATCGGCTGCTGGACCATGATCTGGAACATGAGACGGAAATCGAGGAAGCGCCTGTGGCGGAACCGGTCCAAGGTGACATGCCACACGTTCTGGATCTGTTGTGCGAAGAGGGGTTGATGGAGCCTCCCATAAGTCCTGGTGATGATCCAGAAACCGAGCCGGGAGACATTACGCGCGATCCCCTGGTATTTCCCGTTGACAGAGCTTTGAGATTGCAGAGTCTGGCGAGGGGCGACGAAGGATATTTACTGGCTCTCGGTTACTCAACACAACGCGGATTTGGCCGAAATCACCCCTTTGCCGGTGAAATCAGGCTGGGATCAGTCAGCGTTGAGTTTGTTCCGGAGGAACTCGGATTTGCCATTGAAATCGGCGAGATCGATATCACCGAGTGTGAAATGGTGACCCAATTCAAAGGGTCGAAGACGACCCCGCCACAATTCACGCGCGGCTATGGACTTGCGTTCGGCTCTTGCGAGCGGAAAGCCATGTCCATGGCCCAGGTTGACCGGTCACTGCGGGCAGAAGAGTTGGGGGAAGACAGGGTTGCGCCCGCACAGGATGAAGAGTTTGTCCTGTCCCATTGCGACAATGTGCAGGCAACTGGGTTTGTTGAGCATCTGAAGCTTCCCCATTATGTCGATTTTCAATCGGAGCTTGAACTCGTCCGCCGGATGCGGCGAGAGCAAGAGGAAACGATGAGGGGCGCCGCCGAATGAGCACTGAACCGGCATCAGTTCCGGATCCCGGATACAATTTTGCCTATCTCAACGAGCAGACAAAGAAAATGATAAGACGGGCTCTGCTCAAGGCCATTGCAATACCCGGTTATCAAGTGCCTTTCGCCAGCCGGGAAATGCCCATGCCCTATGGCTGGGGTACCGGCGGTGTGCAAGTCACGGCATCCATTCTGACACCGGACGATGTTCTGAAAGTCATCGACCAGGGGGCCGATGATACAACCAACGCCGTATCGATCCGGAAATTTTTCAGAAGAACTGCGGGTATTGCAACGACAAGCGATACGGAGACTGCGACGGTCATTCAAACCCGGCATCGTATTCCAGAAGAACCCCTTTCCGAATCCCAAATACTCGTATTTCAGGTTCCTATTCCTGAGCCCTTGCGGTTCCTGGAACCCCGGGAGACGGAAACGCGAAAGATGCATGCTTATGAAGACTATGGGCTCATGCACGTGAAGCTCTATGAAGACATTTCACAGAACGGCCACATCGCTACCACCTATGCCTATCCCGTTCGTGTCGAGGGCCGCTATGTGATGGATCCATCGCCGACACCAAAATTCGATAATCCCAAGATGGATAATTGTGAAGCATTGCAACTTTTTGGCGCCGGTCGAGAAAAGCGGATTTATGCCCTGCCACCCTATACGCGAGTCGTCAGTTTAGACTTTGAAGATCATCCTTTTGAAATTCAGAAGTGGACGGAAAAATGCAGCCTTTGTGGTGCGGACGACAGTTTCCTCGATGAAGTTATTACAGATGACAAGGGGGGGCGCATGTTTGTGTGCTCCGACACGGATTTTTGTTCGAAGCGCCAGATAGGGCGACAGGAGGCTGCGGAATGACAGCACCATTGCTTTCGGTCGGCAATCTGACAAAGCGTTTTGGCGCAACGACGGCGTGCAGTGGCATTTCTTTCGATTTGTGGCCGGGAGAGGTGCTTGGCATTGTCGGCGAAAGCGGATCCGGTAAAACGACATTGCTGCAGTGTGTGGCGGGGCTTCAATCGGCTGATGAGGGTTCGGTCGCTTATCACCTCGACGATGGGCATCGGATTGAACTCAGCACTTTAAGTGAGCCGGCACTTCGCCGGATGCAGCGCACTGAATGGGCCTTCATTCATCAACATCCGCATCTGGGATTAAGAATGAACGTTTCTGCCGGAGCCAATATTGGCGAACGCCTGATGGCCAATCAGTGGCAGCACTACGGTAATATTAGAAGTGAAGCCGAAAAATGGTTGCAGGCGGTCGAGATCGACAGCTCACGCATCGATGATCTGCCTTCGACATATTCCGGGGGCATGCAGCAAAGACTGCAAATCGCTCGTAACCTCGTGTCAAAGCCAAAGCTCGTTTTCATGGACGAACCAACCGGTGGCCTTGACGTATCGGTGCAGGCCCGATTACTGGACCTTATTCGAAACCTGGTTAGAAAGTTTGGGCTATCGGTGGTCATTGTAACCCACGATCTGGCTGTTGCCCGATTGTTGTCCAGCAGGCTGATTGTCATGCGCAACGGAGAAATTATTGAAGAAGGTCTGACGGACCAGGTCCTCGAAGATCCTCAAAGTGCCTACAGCCAGCTCCTGGTTTCCTCCATTTTACAGGTTTAGCGAAAATCCATGCATTCGATTCTTAAAATAACAAAACTGCAAAAGAAATTTTTGCTCCATAACCAGAATGGAGCGGTCCTCGATGTTCTCCGCGGTATCAGTCTGGAGGTTGGTGAACGAGAAATAGTCGCCCTGTGCGGACCGTCGGGAATTGGCAAAAGTTCTCTACTAAAGGCGCTCTATGGAACCTATCGTGTGAATGGAGGGACCATTGAATATTGGCTAGATGATCAATGGCTTGACCTGACTCGTGCCACGGCCCGTGAAATTCTGAATCTGCGTAAGATGATGATAGGCTATGTTTCCCAGTTCCTGCGTGTTATTCCCCGCGTTCCCACCCTGGACATCGTAGCAGAACCGGCCATAGAACTTGGAGAATCCGAGGAAGCAGCGCGACAACGGGCTGCCGACTTGCTCGACAAATTGAGAATTCCCGAAGAACTGTTTTCCTTGTCACCTCTGACCTTTTCAGGTGGTGAGCAACAGCGGGTAAACATTGCCCGTGCTCTTTCGGCTCCCCGAAAACTAACTTTGTTTGACGAGCCGACCGCCTCTTTGGATCCCGTTAATCGCCGGACGGTATTGGAGATGATTGCGCATCTCAGGGAATCAGGAAATGCGATAGTGGGGATATTTCATGACGCAAGAGACAGAGAGATTCTCGGAGCCCGGGAGATCGATCTTTCAATTCAGGATGAGCTCTCCCATGCGTGAAATAACGATTACAAACGCAAATGTCGTACTGCCGGATCAAATGTTTAAAGGCTCGCTTTCGGTCCATGGCAATCGTATTCATGATGTTAGCGAGGGCTTGCTTTCTCAATCCGGGGCACTGGATTTTGAAGGAGATTATTTGATTCCCGGACTTGTCGAACTCCATACGGATAACCTTGAGCGCCATATTATGCCGCGACCGAAATCATTTTGGCCGGTAGGTTCAGCGGTTATCAACCACGACCGGGAAATCGCGGCCGCTGGAATTACGACAGTATTTGATTCCCTCAGTGTCGGACATATCAGCTCTGAATCCCGTTCCGAGTCCCTGCTTGACGACATGTCCCGGCAACTTGACCGTATTTATAGTGAAGGACGGTTGCAGGTTGATCACTTTCTTCACTGGAGATGCGAAGTTTCCTGTGCCGATTTGATGGATCGCGTTCACAGATTTGCGGACAATTCTCGGACGGGTCTGTTTTCCGTGATGGATCACACACCCGGACAGCGTCAGTTCGTGGATCTCGACGCTTACCGAACTTACTATCAGGGCAAATATGGATTCACCCGAGATGAGCTGGAGTACTATATGGACGCGCGTCGGCGAGACCATGAGCAGTATGCAGCTGACAACCGGAAACAGGTTGTCAAACTTGCCCGTGAAAAGAACATACCCCTTGCAAGTCATGATGACGCGAAACCGGAGCACATTGAAGAGGCGGTCGATGAAGGAATTGTAATTTCCGAGTTTCCGACAACATTGGAAGCGGCGACTGCGGGCCACAACGCCAACCTGGCCATTCTCATGGGGGCTCCAAATGTCGTCCGCGGAAAATCCCATTCCGGCAATATTTCAGCGAGAGAATTAGCTGATCGGAAAATGCTCGATATTTTATCAAGTGATTATGTTCCGTTTGCGCTCCTCTACGGAGCCGTCCTTCTGGAAGAAAACAGCGAGTCCATGTCTTTGCCGGAAGCGATCGCTACGGTAACAAAAAACCCGGCTGACAGGGTAGGGCTCACAGACAGGGGAGAGCTGGTCCAGGGGAAAAAAGCCGACTTTGTTCGGTTTCGAATGCATGACGCAATTCCGAGTATCATCGAAGTCTGGCGTGACGGACAGCGAATTGCGTGAACAGGTGCTTTGTGGCAGGCGCTTCAAAGAACAAATAATATTCGATCGGATCTTGGATGACCGGAATATTCATTGCTGTTGTCGGCAGGAGCGGAGTGGGTAAGGACTCGATCCTGGAAGGTGCTAAAACCCGTCTTGATGCGACAAAATTTTATTTTCCGCAGCGTTTTATAACCCGACCAGCGGAAGCGGGCGGGGAAAATCACATCTTTCTTACTCCGGAAGACTTTCGATTGCGCCGGAAAGAGAATGGGTTTGCGTTACACTGGGAGGCCCATGGACTTTGTTACGGCCTGGGCGAAGATGTCACGGGTAAAGTCGAACAGGGACTTCATGTGATCGCCAATATTTCCAGGACGAAAATTTCGGAAGCGTCTTTAAAGTTTAATTTTCTCAGGATCATCGAGATTACGGCATCTCCGGAATCAATCGCTGATCGTCTTTCGAACAGGGATCGCGAAACGGAAATTCAGCAGCAATCCCGCCGGCGACGTCAGCTCAAAACCGATTGGTCAGAGGGATTACCAGTAGCCCCGGTAAATAATGACGGTTTGCTGTCCGTTGGCATTGATAAATTCGTGGCCGTTGTGAATGAGGATTTTGTTGTCACGGAGTAGAACCTTTATGGCGATCTGGTGCGGAGTCAGATGCGATTTGCCCGGTTGAGACATGACCAGGTCCCTCGGCACGGGAAAAGTTGCGTGAATAATGGCTGTCATCCACCGGATTGAGAATATTTCAGCTATAAGGCCAACAAGATGAATTGGCGTTGCAAACTTTCATAGTATGATTGCATCTTCGTAAGATT
>JANQOC010000429.1 GCA_028279265.1 Hyphomicrobiales bacterium | reverse complement strand
TGCGCGATTCGATTATGGGGCTGAAAGCCGCCGATGAGCAGAATCCGCCGGAGCAGCGCATCAACTATATATTAATCGATTGCCCGCCGTCCCTGAATATTCTGACACTGAATTCCCTGGCGGCAGCGGATTCCGTTCTGGTCCCGGTTCAGTGTGAGTTTTTCGCCCTGGAAGGGATCACACAGCTCAAGGAATCCATTGATTTCGTGCGCGGCAGCCTCAACCCCAATCTGCAGATCCATGGGGTTGTTCTGACCATGCACGATCCGCGCACCAAGCTGGCCGACGAGGTTGCCGAGGAAGTCCGCAAATTTTTCGGTGAAAAGGTCTATCAGACCGTGATTCCACGCAATGTGCGGGTGGCGGAAGCGCCGTCATTTGGCAAGCCGATCTTGCTCTACGATCACAAATGCACCGGCAGCCAGGCCTATATCCAGCTTGCGACAGAAATGATACAGCGAGAGCGCATGCTCGGGGCAGCCTGAAAAAAGAATCGGCAAAAGTACGAACTTTCACTATTAATTGGCCCAACAGGGCAAAGTGGGGAGACACAATATGGCGTTAGGCGCGCAAAACACCCAATCTTCTCGACTCGGACGCGGACTGGCATCCCTTATCGGTGATATTCCGGAAACCGGCCTGTCACTGCCGCCGGAAGGTGAGCAGAAAGTTCTGGGCATCGAGCAACTGCAGCCGAGTCCCATAAATCCGCGTAAGGAATTCGCCAAGGAAGAGCTGACCGAACTGACCAGCTCCATTCGCGAGCGCGGACTGGTTCAGCCCTTGATCGTGCGGCCGGTTATCGGTTCCGACGAGGAGTATGAAATCGTTGCCGGGGAACGGCGCTGGCGGGCCGCCCAGGAAGCCGGACTGCATACGGTACCGGCAATCGTCCGGGATCTCAACGATCAGGAAGTGCTGGAAATTGCGATCATCGAGAACGTCCAGCGCTCCGACCTGAATGCTATAGAGGAAGCCCAGGGCTACAAGGAGCTCATCAACCGCTACGACTACACCCAGGACGATCTTTCCCGCATCATCGGTAAAAGCCGCAGCCATCTTGCCAACACCATGCGGCTGCTCAAGCTGCCGGACAATGTCCAGCAACTGGTGCGCGAAGGTGATCTCAGCGCCGGACATGCCCGCGCCCTCGTCGGCCGCGAAGACGCTGAGGCCATTGCCAGCCAGATCGTCGAACGGCGCCTGAATGTGCGGGATGTGGAATCCCTCATACAAAAGGCCCGGGCATCGAGCAACGGCAAATCGCGCATGGGCAAGAGCGCCGATATCAAGGCGCTGGAACGGGAACTTTCCGATGAACTCGGACTGATCATCTCGATCACCCCGCGCACGGGTGAGTCCGGTGAAATTCGGATTCGCTACAATTCCCTTGAACAGTTCGAGGAAATCCAGGAGCGTCTGGCCCGTCGCGGTTGATCCGCTGCGGGTCCCTCCGCCTCAGGCTTCAAGCCTAGAGAGCTAAGCCCTAAGTCGACTGAGGGCAAGGATCAGGCGTTCGACAACCGTTGTCTCCAGATCCGCCAGGGTACGCGTGTGCTTTGTGGTTTCCTGAACCAGGGCCAGGGCCCGCGCCAGGCGGGGGCTCGGCCAGTCCCGGCAGTGCCTGCGGAAGGAATCCGCCTGTTTGAAATGAACTGGTGGCCGCAGTTTCTTGATCGCCAGGGTACTCGACAGACCATTTTCCACTTCACCGGCAACCGTGTAGAGCCGCATGAGATAGCGGTTCAGGCTGTTCAGCGTCAGAAAGGCGGGTTGTCCCGCGGCCAGGCTGCGCTCGAACTGGCCGAGGGCTTTGCCCCAGTTGCCATCCAGGGTAGCGGTGACGATCGTATCCTGGGCCAGTGCCGAGGTATCGCCCATGACCGCATCCACATCCTCGATGGTAACCTCGGTTTCCTCGCCCATATAAATAGCCAGCTTCTGGATCTCGGACCGGGACAAGGCGCGATCAGAACCAATCAGTCCAATAATATGTTGTTTCACATCCCGGGAGAGCCTGAGACCGGAACCGGAAAGCTCATCGTCAATCAGTTGCGCCAGATCCCGTTCCGCATCGGCATAACAGGGTATGGAGATACCGCTCTTGGATCCCTCGAAAACCTTGCGCAGCTTGGCGCCGCGTTTTAGGTCTCCGGCTTCGATGATTATGGAGTTGGCGAATTCGCCGGACTTAAGGAGGTCGGCGATGAGGTCCACATCGAGCCGGTTGGACGACCGGATGCGGATAATGTTGCGATCGCCGAACATGGAAGTGGTCTGAAGTTCCACCGCCAGCCGGTCCGGGTCGCGGCTCAAATCCTCTTCATCGATACGAATGACTTCCGCCGCGCCGTCAAACTTCTTGACCATGTGCTCGGCGATCAGGCGGCTGCGTTCGGACACCATGCCCACGTCGGGTCCGAAAACCAGGACAGCGTTGTACTTGGCATCCGGCTGCTTGACGAATGTATTTGCCTGGGAAGCTTTGAGTTCGACCATGGACGCAATCTATTTGATCGCGGAGTATTTTGAAAGTCAGCTTGTTTGTGAGGGGATCGGTTTCGCCGCAGCGATCAGGTCGAAGTCGCCAGGTAGGCGGCAAGCCGCGTTTTGATCTCTTCCGCCA
>JANQOC010000386.1 GCA_028279265.1 Hyphomicrobiales bacterium | reverse complement strand
AATTTTCCGTGGTCAAGATTTTCCCATCGAAACTGCGCCAGATCTGTGTCGCCAAAACCGAACCCGGTGATGAAAACAATCAGGACATTTCATCCCTCGTCGGCAAGGTTGATATTCGAAAGCTAGAATATTTCGGCCAGAACGACGCCGATGCTTATTCTTACAGTGGCGGCCTTAACCGGACGACCCAGGGACTACTGGAATTTGTCGAGATGTTCAAGGCGCCCCTCAAGATGTTGCATCCCCTGCTGACCGCGACCCAGGATAAGACGTATGTGGGGACGGAAAATGTCGGGGCCATGCCTTTCACCGGCAGCATCATTGCCCATTCCAACGAGTCCGAATGGCAGAGTTTCAAGGGCAATAAGAATAATGAAGCCTTCCTTGACCGGATCTGCGTGGTTAAGGTGCCCTATTGTCTGCGCGCATCGGAAGAGCGTAAAATCTACGAAAAACTGCTGGCCCAAAGTGAGCTGGCGGAGGCGCCCTGTGCGCCGGATACACTGGAATTCCTCTCACGCTTTTCCGTGCTGAGCCGTCTCAAGACCCATGAGAATTCAAGTCTGTATTCCAAACTCAGGGTTTATGACGGTGAAAACCTCAAAGACACTGATCCTCAGGCCAAGAGCGTTCAGGAATATCGCGACGCTGCCGGCGTGAATGAAGGTATGGACGGAATTTCTACGCGGTTTGCGTATAAGATTCTTTCCGAGACGTTCAACTTCGATAACTTTGAAGTGGCGGCCGATCCCGTCCACCTGATGTATGTTCTTGAACAGGCCTTGCGCCGGGAACAGCTTCCGGAAGAGCGGGAACAGGCCTACCTTGAGTTTATCAAGGAAGAACTGGCCCCGCGTTATGCAGAATTTGTCGGCAACGAGGTCCAGAAAGCCTACCTTGAATCCTACAATGACTATGGGCAGAACCTGTTTGACCGTTACGTCGCCCTGGCCGATGCCTGGGTTGAAGACCAGGACTTCAAGGACCCGGATACCGGTCAGCTCATGGACCGCAAAATTCTTGACGAGGAACTCAGCCGCATTGAGATGCCGGCCGGGATCGCCAACCCCAAGGATTTCAGATACGAGATCGTGAAGTTCGCTCTGCGGTCCCGGGCCAAGAATGACGGCCAGAATCCGAAATGGACAGCGTACGAAAAAATCAGGGACGTCATTGAAAAACGCATGTTCAGCCAGGTTGAAAGCCTGCTGCCCGTAATCAGCTTCGGAGCTAAAAAAGACGCCGATGCCGAGCAGAAGCATGCTGAATTTGTCGACCGCATGGTCACCCGCGGTTACACCGAGCGACAGGTGCGCCGTCTTGTTGACTGGTATATGCGGATAAACAAATCAGGTTAGGCTTATGAACATCCTCGATCGCCGTCTTAACCCGAAAAGCAAAAGCCTTGGAAACCGCCAAAGATTCATGCGGCGGTCCAAGGCGAGCATCAAGGAAGCGATTCGGGAAACGGTTAAGAAACGAAAGATCGCCGAGGTCGAGGGCGGTGAGAAAATAAAAATTCGCACGAAACATCTGCGCGAACCGTCATTTGGCTTTGGACGCAACGTCGGGCGCAGGCACTATATTCTGCCCGACAATGAAAGCTATCGTCCCGGCGATGAGATTCCCAAGCCCGAAGGCGGCGCCGGCGGGTCGGGACAGGATGGTTCCCCGGACGGTGAGGGTGAAGACGAATTTGTCTTCATGCTGTCCCAGGAAGAGTTCATGGATATTTTCTTCGAGGATCTCCAGCTTCCTAATCTCGTAAAGGCTAAATTGAAGAGTATGCGCTCTCCGACACCGGTACGCGCGGGATTTTCCGTGGACGGTCCACCGGCGCGGCTGAACCAGATCCGGACAATGCGTAACAGCCTGGCACGACGGATTGCGCTGTCGCGTCCCACCAAAACGGATATGGACGAACTTGAAGAAGAAATCACGAGCGCCGACGATGATGCGGATCATGATCGTGCGCTGCACTTGCGCCAGGAAGCTGAGCGGCGTTCGTTCCTGATGAAAAGGATCGCTTACATTGATCCTCTCGATGTGCGTTACAATCGCTATCAGCGGCTGCCGCAACCGGTTACCCAGGCGGTTATGTTCTGTCTGATGGATACCTCAGCCTCAATGACGGAAGAGCTCAAGGACCTTGCGAAACGGTTCTACATTCTTCTGCACCTGTTCCTGACGCGGCATTATACCTCCGTCGATCTCGTCTTCATCCGGCACACGAGCACAGCTTCCGAGGTTGATGAAGAAACGTTCTTCTATGGCCGCGAAAGCGGCGGTACGATCGTATCGACGGCGTTTGAAAAGATGCAGGAAATCGTTGCCGACCGTTACCCGGTCGAAGAGTGGAACATCTACGCTGCCCAGGCGTCGGACGGACATAATTTCCTCGAAGATATGCCCAACACCCTGTCTGCCCTGACCGATCAAATTTTGCCGATTTGCCAGTATTTTGCCTATATCGAAGTGGGGCAGCATTCCGTTGGCTTCAGAGATACCGAAAGCCCGCTGTGGAGCGGCTATCAGGAGCTCAATCAGTCCATCGGCCATTTCGCCATGCGTCGTGTTTTTGAACAGGCGGATATCTTTCCGGTATTCAGGGATCTGTTTTCGAGGCATCAGGAGGCAGCGTAAGGATGGGTGCCATGAGTCAAGCCAATGCAACGCAGCAACCGCTCTTTGAAAGCGCCGAGTGGACTTTTGACACCATTAAACACACCTATGATGCGATAGAAGCCGTCGCTCTCGATGAGCTGGGTCTGAATGTCTACGCCAATCAGATCGAGGTCATAACGGCGGAACAGATGCTCGACGCCTATTCCTCCATTGGTATGCCGCTCATGTACAGACACTGGTCGTTCGGCAAACGCTTTGCCCGGGAGGAACTCCTTTACCGCAAGGGTCAACAATCACTGGCCTACGAAATGGTCATCAATTCCGATCCCTGCATAAATTACATTATGGAAGAAAATTCGATGACCATGCAGGCGCTTGTCCTGGCCCATGCCGCGTTTGGTCATAACCATTTCTTCAAGAACAACTACATGTTTCGCCAATGGACCCGGGCGGATGCTATTATCGACTTCCTCAATTATGCAAAGAACTTTATTTCAAAATGCGAGCAGCGCTACGGGCTTGATGAAGTCGAGGCCATTCTTGATCGAAGTCATGCCCTGATGAACCAGGGTGTCAGCCGCTATGTCGGGCAAAAGATCAGAGATGAAAAAAGCATAAAACAGAAAGAAGAGGCCCGGCGGATCCACGAAGAG
>JANQOC010000372.1 GCA_028279265.1 Hyphomicrobiales bacterium | reverse complement strand
GACAGCGATACCTGGGTCTTTTTTTCAACGAGAAGATTGCGGGAGTTGCGCAATATCTCGATCGCACCCGTTTCCATTTTTTCGACACTGTCAACCAGGAGCTTTCCGGCAGATGTCGGGGAAACGCCCTCGGGCAATCGATTAAACAGTTGCACACCCAGATTTACCTCAAGGCGTTCGATCCGCCGAACCACTGTCGATGAACTCACATTGAGAATTTGTGCGGCTTTTCGGAAACTCAGATGACGAAGACAGGTCAGAAAAAAATGCAGATCGTTCCAATTCAACGCATTTAATTTCTCGCTGCCACCAAATGAATGAGATCCGACAGGAGGTTTTTTCAAAGATTCATGCATTGCACCAAAACATTCCTAAAATAATGAGTGAAAATTAAATTGAGCAAAGAATTAAGTATGTAATCGACTAAACACCGCGGCCAATATCATAACGCAAACAAGTTATGGATGTACCACTATATCTTATCCAACGAACTCTCCTTCCAGCGCTAAGCAAAATTTAGCAACAGGGTGCCCCAACGTTGGACAACCACTTGTTTCTTTTCTTATAAGAGAGACGCTTTTGGAACCTGACTTTGACAATTGATCGAATAGTTGCTTTGAATTTTATTAAGAACAAATATTGGTAAGATTAGAGAATAAGTACTCAGATGACTGGAAAACCAAGGCTTGCTTCAATCATTGAGGCTCTTCCCTCCACGGTTCCCTTTGTCGGACCGGAGGCCCAGGAACGACAATTGGGTTTCAACTTCAAAGCACGCATCGGTGCCAATGAGAACGTCTTCGGGCCCTCACCAAAGGCTATCCGGGCCATGCAAAATGCCGTCCCGGATGTCTGGCAATATGGGGATCCCGAAAACTACGACTTAAAGAATGCGCTCGCCGCACATCACGGCATCGCACCAGAAAACATCATGGTCGGCGAAGGGATCGACGGTTTGCTCGGCTATGTCGCCCGCATGATGATAGAACCCGGGTCTGCGGTAATAACTTCCAAGGGGGCATACCCGACGTTCAATTACCACGTTGCTGCCAGTGGTGGAAATCTGCTGACCGTTCCGTACAGGCAAGACCGGGAAGATCTTGAAGCCCTCATAGCAATGGCACGATCCGAGAATTCAAAGCTGATTTATTTCGCCAATCCGGACAATCCCATGGGCACTTGGTGGTCCGCCGACGAGCTTATTTCAGTTATTTCAACTCTGCCCGACGATGTTCTTCTCTGCCTGGATGAAGCCTATATTGAACTGGCTCCGGAAAATACCGCCCCTCCCGTGGATACGGATCGACCGAACGTGCTCAGATTTCGCACATTCTCCAAGGCCTACGGCATGGCCGGCGGTCGCGTCGGATACGTCATGGGTGAGGCACAGATGATCAAGAATTTCGACAAAATCAGAAATCACTTCGGCATGTGCCGCGTTTCCCAGGTCGGAGCCCTGGCGGCGCTGCAGGACCAGGATTATCTGACGCAAGTTTTTTCCCAAGTCAATCAATCCCGAAACCGCATTAAAGACATCGCTGAGAAAAATAATTTGTCGGCAATTGACTCCGCCGCCAATTTTGTCGCCATAGACTGTGGGCGCGATGGTGACTTTGCAATGTCCCTGCTCTCCGAACTTACATCCCAGGGAATTTTTATTCGCATGCCGGGTGTCGCACCGCAGAATCGCTGTATTCGCGTGAGTGCCGGCACGGAAAAAGATCTCGATCTGTTTGAAGAAGCCTTGCCTGTTGCCCTGGAAAAACTGAGGCGAAACCCCGCGTAGTTCCCGGAGTTATAATTTGCCGGGAGATATCAGCACAAGCTCTTGCTGGTGTCTTTGACAGGGCTTCGCTGAAGCCCGGCAGTTGGTGTAGCCGGCGCTGTCCTCGAAACAATCAATCTTTTTTTTCACTGCATTGTGCCAGTTCTGACTATCCGGAGCGACGAGTGCGCTCTTTTTCTGCCAGGCGACGATAGCGCGAATTTCCGCAAGGGGACGAAATCTCTCTCCATAAATCCGGGAGTCCACTCTGGGATAAACCTGCACGCACCCGAAACCTTCGGACTCGGCAAAGGCGAGAACCGAAACAATCGTCAAAAGAAATACGCTACTCAAAATCAGAAATTGCCGCTGCGAAGATTTCATGTGCCCAATACAATCAATTTTAAACGCAGAACTATCGAATGTATGCGCACCCTAACATATGAGAAAAAATGAACTGATAAGGTGACCGCGAAATTTCTCAGCAGTTTTGATTCAACTTTTACGGGTCTCCGGTCTGAAAATAGGCGCAAACCCAGCCGGGATCCTGTTATCGGCATGTCCCGCAGGGCGACGTCCGCTTGTCACAATGTTGCTTTTATTGATTGTTAGGGAATTATTAACTGTGGGGACAGGGCGCATGTTGGGGCAACCTGATTTCAATTGTATCGCTTATAAGATCCGGTTTGCCGTACGCGAGTACAGTGCATTGGGAGCAAGCGTATTAGTGCGTGAAAGTAGGTGATGTTTGCATCACTTTAGTTTCAATCCCAGAAAAAGGATCGCATTATGAATACTGAAGTTATCGTGATGATCGTTTCGCTATTATTGCCAACGGGCGATACCGGTGTCCATGTAACCCCCTTCAATTCCATAGAAAAATGTGTTGAAGCGGCGAATATTGAAATGACGGATCCCCTTGTGCAGCAGGTCGAATGTTCGGGTCTTGAAGACGGCATTTTGACACTGCAGTTTGCCCAACAGAACGCGAAACCGGCATAATTTAATCTGTTTTGGACTTATGCCGATATGAGTGACAACAGGGCGAATCGGCACGTGATTCGATTATGGACAGATGTGCTGATTCGGTTCGCGGGAATTGTTCATATTTCGGCAAAGTCTTATTGATTTTCCACATTAGCCCCCCCATTCGTTGTGCGTTGGACACACTGCCCGCATCATGGTCGCCGAAATCTTGACAGGTGAAACCGGAAGCGACACACCGTAGTTCAATGGCCAAGAAAATCATAGTCATTCATGGCAGAGATACGATGCCCGCCGCCTCGGCCCATAAGGAATTGTGCACAGCGGCCATTGTCAACGGATTGCAACGCGTTGACCCCAGTGCTGCGCGACACCTGAACCAGGGGTCGGTCGAAATTATCTTCGCCTATTTCGGAGACATCAATAATGCACTGCTGGGCAGTTCCGATCCCGATGCCAGGATCGAACTGACCGCACGTAATGACGAACGCTATGGTTTCGAGCCCTGTCTTGATGCCAACATGTATGCGGCCCCGCTGAGGCAACTCATGCAGGTCGATAGTCATGACGGTCTGGCCTATGGATCTTTGGTTGACCTTTACCGTTCCGGTGAGTGGCTCGACGAAGCAGCCTCTGTTGTCAGTCGGGTTGCATCGTGGACGGGGCTCAGCGAGCACGTGATCAAGTGGGCGACGGCGGATATGAGCCAGTATCTGCATACCCGGAAAATTGGTTCCGACGTTCGGGAACGTCTGCAGTTCCCTTTGAAACAATCCTTGCTTGAGCAAGATGATATCTGTCTCATCAGTCACAGTATGGGAGCTATTGTTTCCTACGATGTGCTCTGGAAATTTTCCCGCATGAGTGAATACCGATCCGTCCAGCAGTCCGGGAATCAGATCAATCTCTGGTTAACTCTCGGTAGCCCCCTGGGCGAGCCCGGAGTTCGCAACAATCTCTATGATGCCAACGAGCGCGGCGAAGATCGTTTCCCCCGGGAAATCGTCAAGCGGTGGGTCAATATCGCCGCCGAAGATGACTATGTCGCTCATGATGCAACCATGGCCAATGATTTTGCGGAGATGAGAGAACTCGGGTTTATCGAAAAGATAATTGATCGGCAGATCTATAATTTCTGGGTCAAAGACGATCGTCTAAATCCCCACAATCTGTTCGGCTACCTGGACCATCCGGAAACCGCCAGATTTCTTGCGCAATGGATTACGTCAACAAAAGAAACTGAATTTATCGATCCCGGCCCCTCAGATAGTTCTTTTGTTGTCGAACGAATGGTTGCCTGAGAATATTACACACCGGAAATCATTTCAGCGCGATGCTCAAGATTCTGTTTCAGAGCCGTCGAGTTACTGGCCATCTGTCGTCTTAAATCTTGCTTTTCGCTGCGCAAATTGCCGACGGGTAAGAATGCGGCGGGCAACCGGACACGCGAGATCACTTCTGTTCTGCCATTCAGCTCCTCCAGTTCATAGGACACACTGAGGACGAACAACCGGTCGATCCAGGCGCGCGGCGTCAGACAGATGGATTTATCTGCTTCGAACTTGGACAGCTTGTAAGGAGATGCATTTGTACTCGGCACAAAATCCACAGGATTGATGTGCGACCGTGTTGGCCTGTTGGAAAAAAACAGACGGTTGCGAATCCCCGAAGGCACGATTCGATCGCAATAAATTTCCTGCAGAGACAGCAGCAGATATTTGAAGACGCTGTGCGCAGGCGAATTGACTATTATGCGCTCTTCCAAATGCATTATCTTCTCCATCCGCTGAACTTGAACTGGATATAAAGCATATCCTGGCGAAGAATTGTGACGAATATCACATTTCTTCGCTTAACGCCTGTGATTCCTTTATTATGGAAATGGCTCAGGACCGTCACTCGTGCACATCAATATCGAATGCGATGGCCAGGCGAACTCTTAGGTCATGACGAATCGCCATCCTTTGGGACAGTCCCGGCTTGTTCCGGCGATAGGCCGATGATCCCTTCCACCGTTGCCGGACATGAGCGACTGACGCAGCGCTCAATTACCAGGGAATTTCTGGTACGGATTTACATTTTCGATTATTATCCCAACAATTTCATGTACTTAGAGAGAGAATCGAGTTCTGCCACCAACCTCCTCAAGCACTGGTCCATACATGAACTGGACGGTCTGTATAGTAAATTTGTCCTTCTACGCGCCTGGAATACGGCCATCGACACACTAACGAATGACCATTGCTGCCATAAACCATTTGTTGTAGAAGTTATTTTAGTGTTATCACTTCTTTTATTTTCACAAATCTAGATTAGATTACTGCTGGAAATCTTGTTCTAGCTGTGACGTAACTTAACGTGATCTTTTATCAGAGAGAGGAGCCATGAAGTAGCCAATGCAGGTTTTTGTCCGAGACAATAATGTTGATCAAGCCCTTAAGGCGCTTAAAAAGAAGATGCAGAGGGAAGGTGTTTTTCGCGAAATGAAAATGCGAAAATTCTACGAGAAGCCCTCCGAAAAACGTGTCCGTGAAAAGGCAGAAGCGGTTCGCAGAATCCGAAAACTCGCCCGCAAAAAAGCTCAACGCGAAGGTTTACTCCCTGGAAAATCACGCCAGCGATAAACCTGATCGACGGAATTTCGAACCGTCTTAAATACCAACACACACAAATCTGATATAGCCAGTACAATGGGTGCTGGCCGACCCTGAGGATCGCCAATTTTTTGAACCGATCCCCGGATCTCATTTCGTGCGCGTCTTAAGGATTCCGGTGAGCTTCGCCCCCCGTTCCCTCGGCTTGGACACTCACGGCAAAATAAGCAATCGATGAATTTAGAGCGTCCTACTTGCGCTGAATTTGTATCCGCCTCCCATCAAATCGTCTTCAAAATTTTTCGAACCTGCTTTTTCACTAACGATCCGTGTCAGTATATAATTTATTCAATTATAAAAGATCTATGACGTCATTGAGCCGAATGTGCGTATGAAACGGACCAATTTATTTCAGAATATTAGCGCTGCGGGTAGAGCCTTCATTGAGGCGGAAGCAGCCTCCCTGCAACTTGCTGCGGGGGAAACTCTGTTCCGTCAGGGAGAGAAAGCGGAGCACATATATTTCATTTGTTCCGGTTCGACAGGGGTTTACGTGCTATCCCCCACCGACGAGGCTTCACTCGTCGGCGTATTACATGCCGGGGAAACAATTGGCGAAATGGCTCTCCTGTCCGGGCAGCCGCGGTCCGCCACGGTGAGGGCGATCCGATCCAGCGAACTCTTGAGCCTGACAAGCTCCCAGTTCGAAGAATTGCTGATGCGGGATCCGCACCTGATGCGCAACCTGTCGCTTTTGCTGGTGGAAAGATTGCAGCGCACATCACTGCAGAAATCGCCGACGATCGATGCAAAAACGGTCAGCCTGGTGGCCGGCACGAAAGACATCGATATCTCGGAATTTACAGCCGCCGTTTCCCAGGATGCCGCGCAGCGGCGGTTAAAAATTATCGTCCTGGATGAGAAGAATTGTCCCGACTTCCCCTCTTCCCTGAGCGAGCTTGAATCCAGTCACGACCTGGTTCTCTTCAATGGACAGGGATCGGGCCCGGATTGGGTCGAAAAATGCATGCATCATTCCGACAGAATTGTCGTCCTTGCCGATATCAATGCTCCGGAACCGCTACCTCTGCCGGCTGACAGCCTGCATTTGCGCAACAGCCACAATTTGCTGGATGTATTTCTTTTCCACAAATCCCCGGAGAGAAAGAAAGGGGCTGCCAGAGCCTGGGCCCGGCATTTTCCGACGAACCGTATCTTTCATCTGCGAAAAGACGATCCAGGTGACTGGAACAGGTTTTGCCGCCTGGTCTCCCGAAGAGGTATCGGGCTCGTCCTGTCAGGGGGCGGTGCCCGTGCCTATGCCCATCTCGGGGTCCTGCAGGCCATTGCAGAGAATGAAATTCCCATCGATTTCATTGGCGGTACGAGTATGGGAGCCATTATTGCCGCCGGTTGGGCCAACGGATGGTCTCTCGAGGAACTAACGAATAGAATTAAAACAGCCTTCGTTTCAAAAACACCGCTCAACGACTACCAGGTTCCCTTCAAAAGCCTGTTCAAGGGATCACGGGTCGATAATCTGCTTAGTGAAAATTTTGGAGATCTGGATATTCGGGATCTCTGGCTTCCCTACTATTGTGTCTCGACCAATCTGACGACCGGTCGACTGCATGTGGCGGAGCAAGGTCTCGTGCGGGAAGCCCTGAGGGCATCGGTGGCTTTGCCAGGCGTTCTGCCTCCGTTTATTCATCCCGAGGGCGTCCTGGTCGACGGCGCGGCCATCACGAATATGCCCATTGATATCATGGCCAATCGTTGCCACGGTCCCATTATCGCGGTTGACGTCGCGCGAAACCGCACAATTCATCCAGACGACGTCAATGCGTACAATGCTCTCTCATTGCGCCAGCAGATTTCAAAGCCACTGATCGCACGTCTGCTGATGCGGGCAGCGACAATTACCGGCGAAAGGCTGGACAAATCCCAGATCAATCAGGCTGACCTGGTCATCACTCCTGACATGCTTGGGATTGAGATATATGACTGGAAGAACTTCGATCAGGCCATCGAGCTCGGATACAATGCAGCCCAAAGCGCGCTGAAAACTTTTTCATTCGCCTAATTCTGTTATCAGGCATTCGATTGATCGCAT
>JANQOC010000363.1 GCA_028279265.1 Hyphomicrobiales bacterium | reverse complement strand
GAACCCTGACAATGTCTGACATGGACTCCTCATAGCGATGCATGAGGTAAAAATCCGTGGCCCGCTTGTTCCAGGCTTCGGAAAACTCGGGTTTCTGATCGATGATTTGATTGAGTAGGGACAGTGAATCCTGGAACAGGCCCGAATTCATAAAGAATATCGCCTGCTGCATGAGCTTGTCGATCGCGTCATCGCCGGAACGCAGCCACAGTTCCCAGATCTTGTTCTCAATCTTCGAGGCAGCGGTTTCATCGACCGCGCCTTTCAAATCCGAAAACAGTTTGTTGAGCGTGACAGCACTATCATTCTGCACCAACTGGATTTTGTGGGTCACCGAGCTGACATGGCCCGGCAATAAAGGACTGATGGGCCAGTTCTTACCGGAGACTGCGGAATTTCCGGCCCCCGATTCGGCAATGCCGAAGAGAATCATGAACGTCAGACCAAGTTTTACCGGCAAGAGTTTCAGAGTCATTTCGCCAACCTGTCCCGTGTGGAAACACACTCTATCCGGCCGAGAGATACGGCCGGATGATATGGCCGAATGATGCCGTCGATTGACACCGCCTTCAGAAATATTCTGAAAATGCGGATTCACAGCGGCCCGCAGACAAAAGTGTAGGGAATTCACCCACGCATCGCCATGAAAAAGATATCAGCTCTTCGTGAAACGTCCAGACCCGGATAAACCGCAAGTGTATGATCCGTCTCCTTACGATACAGGAGGCGCATCCTAGCCGCGAATTTCACCGCCCGTCGCCTTATGCACAGCGCCGATAATTTGCTGGGACGCCTCCTCGATATCACTGTCGGTGAGGGTCCGGTCCTGCGGCGACAGAGTCACCTCGATGGCCAGGGACTTCTTGTTCTGACCAAGGCTCTCATCCTCAAACAAATCAAAAAGGCGAACATCGGAAATCAGCTTTTTGTCGGCACCGCGGGCCGCTTTCAGGAGTTTGCCCGCAGGCACGTCCTTTTCAAGTATGAAGGCAAAATCCCGGTGCACGACCTGGAAGTCGCTGGCATTGAGCGCCGATTTTGTCTTGGATTTTCGACTTCGTTTCGGGAAGTTCTCAATGAATAACTCAAATCCGGTAATTTTCGCCTGGATTCCCATCGTCGAAAGTATCTGCGGATGAATTTCACCGAACTGCGCGAGAACGATTTTAGGTCCCAGCCTGAACAATCCTGATTTACCGGGGTGAAAATAATCCGGCGCATCACGTGTGATCTGGGCACTCTCGGGATTTTGGCCCATGGCCATTATGACGGCGGCGGCATCGGCCTTTGCGTCAAAGACATCGATCTCATCGGCATCCGACAACCAGTGCCGTCCGGCGCCCATGGGATGCGCGGTGCCCATGCGGATTCCCGAAACGGAAATATACTGGTCTTCGGGGCGGTCGCCTCGATAAGCCTGCCCGATCTCGAACAGAGCCGCGTCAGTAAAGCCCCGGTCATGGTTTTTTTGTGCCGCAGACAGTAATCCCGGAATCAGGCTCGGTCGCATCGTCGACATCTCGGATGAAATGGGATTGGCGACATCAACCAGCTGAGCGTCGGCGGCGAAATTTTCCGCGAGCGGTCGCGGAATAAATGACCAGGTTATGGCTTCCACCATGCCGCGCCCGGCCAGCAACCGCCGGCAGTCTCGCACCCTTTTCTGATTCTCGGTCAAAACCGGCCGGGCGACACCGTCCAGCCTGTCCATAGCCACGGTGGGGACAGCGTCGACACCGATGAGGCGCACGACTTCCTCCACCAGATCTGCAGACTGGCTGATATCCGGTCTCCAGGACGGAACCCCGACATTGATGCTCTCGGATGATCCCGTGACTTCAAATCCCAATCGCGTCAGGATTGATTTGATTTCCCTCGGCTTCAGTTCCAGGCCGGTCAGTCGAGCTATCTCCGAAATATTGAACTCTATTGCCCGATTGAGGATCGGCGGCGTTCCAACAAGCTTTGTTCTGCTGGGCTCACCTTTGCAGGTTTTCAAAATTAACTGGGTTGCCTGATCAATACCGTGTTCCAGAGAGGCCGGATCGATACCCCGCTCGAAGCGGAAACGCGCATCCGAAATGATGCCGGCCTTACGTCCGGTCGTCGCCGTTCGGATCGGATCGAAATAAGCCGACTCGATGAACACATTCGTTGTCTCCAGCGTACACCCCGTATCCTCGCCGCCGATGACGCCGCCGAAACCCAGCACGCCGCTGTCATCGGCAATAACGGTCATCTCGGTTTCAGGTTCGTATTCCTTGCCGTCGAGGGCCATGAATTTCTCACCGGCCTGGGCAAGACGTGCATGGATGGTTCCCTTCAGCTTGTCGGCGTCATAGACGTGCAGGGGCCGGCCGCGATCGTAGGAAACATAGTTTGTGACATCAACCAGGGCATTGATCGGACGAAGTCCGATGGCCAGCAATCGACGTTCCATCCAGGCCGGACTTTTTTTGTTTTTAACGCCGCGGATCAGACGGCCCGCAAATGCCGGGCACGCATCTCCGGTCTCTTCCGAGAATCTGAGCTCGATAGGGATCGGACAGTCGAAATCACTGTCAACGGTTTTAACCGGATCCTTGCGCAGTTTGCCGAGACCCGCCGCTGCCAGATCCCGGGCGATGCCGCGAACACCAAGACAATCCGGACGGTTGGGTGTGATGGCAATTTCAATTACCGGATCATTCAGCCCCATGGTTTCGGCAAAGGACGCGCCGACCTTGGCGCTCCGGGGAAGCTCAATAATGCCCTCATGCTCGTCCGACAATTGCAGTTCCCGTTCAGAGCACAACATGCCGCTGGATTCCACGCCCCGAATTTCGGCCTTGGTAAGGGTCAGATCGATACCCGGAATATAGGAACCCGGAGGCGCAAAGACCCCAAGCATGCCCTTGCGGGCATTGGGGGCACCGCAAACAACCTTAAAGTTTGTTGTTCCACCGGTATCCACCTCGCACACCTTGAGCTTGTCGGCATTGGGGTGTTTTTCCGCAGACACAACCTTACCCACCACAAAGGGCTTCAGGGTTTCCGTCGGGTCGACGACTTCCTCAACCTCCAGGCCAATGATTGTTAGTTTGTCCAGAATTTCGTCCAGAGTCGCATCCGTTGTCAGATGATCTTTCAGCCAGGACAGGGTGAATTTCATGGCACGGTTCTTTCAATTCGATAGGCAGTTATTCTAAGTTTTTCTCAGGGGAGACCGACACGGCACGCCTCTCGCCTAGGCGGAGATGCCGCGTGCGAGTGTCGGAATATCAAAGGGCAAAAAGCCGTAATGCCTCAGCCAACGCATATCGGCCGCGAAAAATGCGCGTAAATCCGGCATGCCGTATTTGAGCATGGCAACACGATCGATGCCGAGGCCAAAAGCAAAGCCCTGATATTCTTCGGGATCATAGTCGACATTTCTCAGGACATTGGGATGAACCATGCCGCATCCGAGTATTTCAAGCCACTCGTCGCCTTCGCCAATGCGGATTTCATCGCCCACCTTGGCATATCCGACATCGACTTCCATGGACGGTTCCGTGAACGGGAAGTGGGACGCGCGAAACCGCATCTTCACGGATTCAACCTCGAAGAAAGCTTTGCAAAACTCTTCCAATACCCATTTCAGATGCCCCAGATGGGTGTGCTTGTCGATGACCAGACCCTCGACCTGGTGGAACATGGGCGTATGGGTCTGATCGGAATCGCACCGATATACCCGGCCGGGGGCAATGATCCGGATCGGGGGATCTTCCGCCAGCATCGTCCGTATCTGAACCGGACTCGTATGGGTGCGCAGGACCTGCCGGGATCCGTCCGGTTTGGGGTCGAAATAGAACGTATCATGCTCCTGGCGCGCCGGATGTTCCGGTGGAATATTCAGGGCCGTAAAATTATTGAAATCCGTCTCGATATCCGGTCCCTCGGCAATGGAGAACCCCATGTCAGCGAAGATCTCATAGATTTCCTCGGTGACTTGCGAGATCGGATGAATCCGCCCCTCGGCGAGGGCGCCGCTGCGGGTCGGCAGGGTGACGTCAGCGACCTCCTGCTCCAGTCGGCTCGCCAGTGCTGCCGCTTCCAGATCCTTTTTGCGATCACCGATGGCCGTGCCGACGGACTGTTTGATCTGGTTGATCGCCTGGCCAAAGCTCTTTCTTTGCTCAGGAGCCAGGCTCCCGAGTTCTTTCATGAGTTGTGAAATCTTGCCCTTTTTGCCAAGCGCTGCAACTCTCACATCGTCAAGAGCTGCGAGATCGGAAGCACTTTCGATAGAACTAAGCAGTTCTTTTTCGAGTGCCGTGAGATCGGTCTCGGCCTGGGTGCCGACGTTCCCCATCTCTCCTCCTTAAATTTTTAAGTTGTTACGGAAATTCCGTCTGTGTTTCCATTAAGCCATTCAAGCAATTCTAAGCCATTGCTGGCCCGATCAGCTTGCGGCCGCGGCCTTTTCAACCAGCACTTTAAAAGCTGACGGTTCTCTCACGGCGAGATCTGCCAGCACTTTGCGGTCTATATCGATACCGGCCTTGGTCAGGCCGTTGATAAATCGGCCATAGGTCATTCCATGCTCTCTGGCTGCCGCATTGATGCGCTGAATCCACAGGGACCTAAAGTTTCTCTTTCGAACCTTACGATCTCGATAGGCATATTGCCCTGCTTTTTCAACGGCTTGATTGGCAACTCTGAAGGTATTTTTTCGCCGACCGTAATAACCTTTTGCCTTTTTTAAAACTTTCCGGTGGCGGGCGTGTGTGGTTACACCTCTTTTGACACGTGACACGGGATTCGTCCTTCCATCAATTCCAAATTTTGTTCTGAAAATCTAAAGTTTCTAACCCGGAAGCGAACTATCCGTAGGGCAGAAATTTCTTGACTATGCGAGCATCCTGATCAGAGAGAATAGTCGTACCGCGCTGGTTGCGAATAAACTTGTTGGTTCTCTTGATCATGCCATGCTGTTTGCCGGCCTGATTGGCTCTGACTTTTCCGCCACTCGTCATCTTGAAGCGCTTTTTAGCGCCGCTTTTCGTCTTCAACTTGGGCATTTTGCTTGTCTCCATTCATTTCAAGTAATCAGGGATACCAGACTGTTTCAGGCATCCATCAAGCATTATGAGCCGCCACGGCATGCCCTGCCGGACGGCTCTGCGGAATTCTTATAAGTAGGAATGGCTTAATCCGCAAGTCGCAGACGATCAAAATATGCGAATTTCAGGACAATTTGGGCGAACGATTAGCGCGGCGCCAGTACCATCACCATTTGCCGGCCTTCGAGTTTTGGCTCCAGTTCGACCTTCGCCTCTTCCTCGACTTCGCCTTTTACCCGTTGAAGTAACTGAAAACCCAGCTCCATATGGGCCATTTCGCGTCCGCGAAAGCGGAGTGTCACCTTAACTTTGTCGCCATTGTCAAAGAAACGACGGATATTCCGCAACTTCACATCATAGTCGTGGGTATCGATATTGGGACGCATCTTGATTTCTTTGACGTCCACCGTCTTTTGCTTCTTTTTGGCTTCAGCGGCTTTTTTCTGGCTCTGGTATTTGAACTTACCATAGTCCAGTATTTTACAAACCGGGGGGTCCATGTTGGGCGAAATTTCAACCAGATCGAGTCCGGCTTCCCTGGCCTTTTCCAAACCTTCTTCGAGGGGAACAGTACCTACATTTTCTCCCTGGTCATCAATAAGCTGAATTTCACTAGCCTGTATGAGTCCGTTAATTCTGGGTCCTTCTCTATTAGGCGTTACATTCATTGGTCTGCGAGCGATTGGGCATCTCCTTTTTCAACTGTTTCAATTCATTTCGTTAAGCCAGAAAAATGGCGTAACGGGCCACTATTAACCGAAATTCCTTACAAATTTCTAGCAATAATTCCCCGAATTCTTATCATAATTAACCGAAAATGTGAATGTAAGAAGAGTTAATAGTTGTTTAAAGCCTAAACGCGATCCTGATTACCTGCATGGACAGGCAAGAGCGGTCCGCAAAGGGCAATCCGCAAGAGAGGTCAAATCCAGGTTGTGATCCCCTGTCGTGTCGGCAAATGGCAACGCCATTGAACCCTGATGATTGCAGGTAAAGTTGGCCGTCCAAGACATTCATCCCATATTTTTCCCCATTCCCGGGATCGCATTCCAGATTTCTGAATTCCTGCTCGACAGCGATTGTGAAAATGACGCAAGTTGATGGGCTGAAATGCACTTTTAGGAACAAGCCGCTGAGACTTCCAGCCTGAAACATCCGACGAGACACCCAACGAGACATCCCATATGAGAGACTCCGAACCCAGATTTGTAAGCGTCGGAAAAAATGGCGGCTTACGCAAAGTCGCCTGCAAGATCGAGCAGCCGTCACAATCCCCGCGAGCAAATCTTATTTGGCTCGGCGGATTCAGGTCCGATATGCAGGGCACCAAAGTAAATTTTTTGGCCGATTGGGCAGAAAAGCAGAATTTCGGACTGGCATGTTTTGATTATTCAGGTTTCGGATCCTCAGAGGGCAATTTTCTGGAAGCAACAATCAGCGACTGGCTTGAAGATGCCCTGGCCGTGTTCGAAATCGCAGCCTCGAAGCGTTCAATTCTCGTAGGATCAAGCATGGGCGCCTGGATTGCCCTTCTCCTGGTCAGGCATCTGCAGTCGATCCAATCCGATCGGCTCCAGTCGATTGGCGGCCTGGTGCTGATCGCGCCGGCCTGGGACATGACGAAAGCTCTGATGGAAGACCGCTTTGACGATCAAATTCGCGATCAACTCAAGAAAGAAGGCGTGTTCTATCGGCCTTCAGCCTATGATGACGGACCTTATCCGATCACATCGAAACTCATCGAGGATGGCCGACAACATTTGCTGGCTGACGAAAAACTGGACGCGTTTCCGCCCGTCCGAATATTGCATGGTATGCAGGATGTTGATGTGCCATGGCAGCATTCAATGAAGCTGGTGGAATTGATCGGTTCTGAAACCGTCACCTTGACATTGGTTAAAGATGCAAATCACAGATTGTCCCGCGACCAAGACCTGAAACAATTGTGTACCGAGATCGAGCTTATCGCGGGTTCATGATCCTGTCAGGCTCTGACCGTACAGCCTCAGACTTATAAGTCTTTGAACCGTTGCGAACATGGCGGCGCGGTTGCCGATGAATGGATTTTCTCACCTCGAAGTAAAGTGTATCTTCAAGTACCTCGACGCTGGCTTTCTCGGCTATCGGTTCAGGAATAATCCACAGTGAATATTCGACCGTGTGAATCGCCTTCTCACACCTTAGACCGTCACCTTCCAATTTACATGTCCGATCTATCCGGGCGGGGAGCGCTTCCATATAGTCATGTTCGACAGCATCGACATCCACCGGCCGGACAACCAGATTGTTTCGCGGAATTTCCACGTTGCGGAAAATGCAATGCACGGAATTGCTGCATTTGCCGGCCAGGGGTCCCCGAACCAGAGCGCGTTGCCCTTTCAGGAATTTTGCGGGATTGCTGCTGCCTTCGCTGACATAACAACCGGCAGACATGCAAAGAACAAGGTCCGCACCCTTGCCAAGATCCCAACGCACGCCGTCAACGCCGGCTGAATCGATGGCCAGCAGGATGGTGACAGGTTCTGCGTGTGAGTCCGTCACCGGCAAAAGTGCCCAACTGATCAGGAACGCTGAAAGTAAATGTCTGCAACGGTTTAAATACATTGATTGTTGATCCCTTATCTTAAGGTAGAATCTTAAGGTAGATCATGCACCCGCATTTGTCCCACAAACCGAGACCTATGCTAGTGAAAATGAACGCCAGGTGAATGACCGGCAACCCCTTGCACAAATGACACGGGTGGAAATTATTTATCAGTCGACACATTTTCGACAATAGCACGCATACCTTCACGGTAAGTGGGATAGAGCAGTTCGAAGTTCAGTTGCTGTTTGATGCGCGCATTGCTTACACGCTTGTTTTCTCCATAAAAAGACCGCCCCATGGGTGTGAGATCGGCATCTTCAAAGGGGACCAGCGGTGGGGCTTCCATACCCAGCAAATCGGCGGCATAGGCGACGACATCCTGGGGCGGGGCAGGTTCATCATCTGTGAGATTGTAGACTTCCGAATTGACATCGCTGTTTATGGAAGCAAACAAGGCCCGGGCAATGTCCGTGACATGAATGCGATTGAAGACCTGCCCGGGTTTGTCGATGCGGCGACCGGCCCCTTCCAGCAGGCGATCAATGGCACTGCGTTTGGGACCGTAGATCCCCGAAAGTCGAAATATGTGCACATTCCCGTCGTTTTCCCGGGCCCAGCGCAACCAGGCATTTTCTGCGGTTAACCGCCGTTTGGAACGCTCCGAAACCGGTCGGGGTTCAGCTTCTTCATCGATCCAGGCCCCGTCCCAATTTCCATAGACGCCGACTGTGGACAGGTAGCCAAACCATTTCAGTGAAGTTGACTGGGAGATAATGTCCGCAAAGTCCTTGAGCACAGGATCTCCGTCTTCGGTCGGCGCGATGGATTGCAGGATATGGGTTGCATGCGATAGCGTTTCATTGATTTGCGGAGCCTGTTCCCGATCATTGTAGATAAATGTTTCGATGTTCGACCGCTGCAGTTCGCCGGCCTTCTCCGAACTGCGGGTCGTTCCGGAAATAGTCCAGGAATGCGATTGCAGATGCCGGGCAAACTCCAGGGCTGAATAACCGAGACCGAAACAAAACAAATGAGGCATAAATCCAAGTTCCTACTGTTGAAAGTGCCATTCCTGTTGCACGATGGGATCTGTTTCCAGTTCCAGATGCTGCCCCCTCAGGCGCTTAAACTCATCTTCGGACGACAGGCGCCCCAGGGCCCATACGGCCATGGCCCGGACCAGGTCTGACGGATCGTCCAGCAGCTTAATGACGTCATTGAGCAAAGTCTTGTCGTCGGAATTACCGCTGGCGATGAGCACATTTCTGACAAACCGATCACGCCCCGTCCTTTTGATGGGAGAACCGGCAAAGAGCCGGCGAAACGAAACGTCATCCAGCTGCAGTAATGTTTTCAGAGAAGGCGTGTCCGTGCCCTCACGCGCCTTGAATCTGATTTCTCTCGATGATTGCGCGAACTTGTTCCAGGGACAAACCGCGAGACAGTCATCGCATCCATAAATCCGGTTGCCCATCGGCTCCCGGAATTCGTGACCGATATGCCCCTTATGCTCGATGGTCAGATAGGATATGCACTTGCGGGCATCCAACTCATAAGCATTGGGAAAGGCATCGGTAGGACAAACATCCAGACATTTGCGGCAGGACCCACAGTGATCGGCTTCCGGTTCATCTGCCGTGATTTCAGCCGTTGTGAAGATACTGCCGATGAAAAGCCAGGAGCCGAACTGCCTGGAAACCAGGTTCGTGTGTTTCCCCTGCCATCCCAGGCCCGCTGCTGCCGACAACGGCTTTTCCATGACCGGGGCCGTATCCACGAAGACTTTGACCTCGCAGCCCGTCTCACGGTGAAACCAGCCTGCCAGAACCTTCAGCTTCTTCTTTATGATGTCATGATAGTCTTTGCCGCGTGCATAAACGGAGATATTGCCGGTTGATTTTTGTGACAAACCGCCGAGCGGATCTGAATTCGGTGCATAATTCATAACCAGCAAAATAACGGATCTGACCTCGGGCCAGAGAGTGGAGGGACTGGAACGGCGATCCGCATGATTTTCCAGCCAGCTCATATCGCCATGATAACCATTGTCCAGGAATGTCTTGAGGTGGGAACCGGCGGCTTCCAAACCATCCGGCCGGGTAATCCGAACGTCATCAAATCCGAGCTCGATCCCTCGGCGCCGGAGCTCGGATTTCAGAGATGAATACGCACGGTCCATCATCAGAAATCCAGGTTCGTGTAAATCGAAGAGGGAATGAGACCTGGCACCCTGTCTCGTAACAGGCTCTGGAATGAAGGTCTGGATTTCACCCGCGCATACCAGATCCGGGCCGCCTCGCATTCGTCCCAGGGAACATCGCCCAGATAATCAAGGCAGGACAGCTGGGCCGCCGCAGCCAGGTCGGCAAAACTCAAATCCTCGCCGGACAGCCAGTTTCGCTGTTCCGAAAGGGTTCCGATATACCGCAAATGGGTTTTGAGGTTCTGGTGCGCAGCACGTAACATTTTGATATCCGGCGCAGTGCCGTCGGGATCCGTCGACTTGTAAATCTTTTCTTCCAGAAAACAAATGCTCACATCATTGTAAAACTTCACATGGAACCAGTCGACAAGCCGTCGTGTTTCAGCCCGAACAGCGGCGTCGCCTGGAAACAGGCCGTTGTTTAACTGAGTGTCGGATGTCGAGGGTCGGGTTTCAGATAGATATTCTGAAATCGCGTAGGGTCCGCAAAGCACGGGACCGTCATCGACGATCATGACCGGCAATGTCCCGGCAGGGTTAATCTCGAAAAATTCCGGGTCACTCGTGTGCGGATGCTCTTCAACCAGCAGGGGATCAATCTTCAATTCCCCGGCCACAAGCCGGATGGACCGGGAAAACGGGCAGAGCGGATAATGTATCAATGTGTACATTGTCGGTCCGATCAGAAAGAGAGGGATGAGTTTATCGGCAACAAGCCTGTTTCCAGTCTCTTGTTTCTCGGGTATAGAACCCGCACTCCGTTAATTCAAGACTCGAGAATTTTCCACCTCGCAAACACCAACAAACCAGGTCCTTTTATGCCATTGGAACAAATCGTTGTCCTGGCAATCGTCCAAGGAATTACCGAATTTCTGCCCATTTCGTCATCCGGGCATCTGATATTGATACCGGAACTCACAAACTGGTCGGATCAGGGACTTGTGACCGACGTTATGGTCCATGTGGGCTCGCTGTTTGCGATTCTGGCTTATTTCTGGCGCGATATTGTCCAGCTTATAATCGGTTTCTTCGAGCTATTACGGTTTAAATGGAATGATCGCTCGCGTCTTGCCGCCTACATCATCCTGGCGACCATTCCTGCGGTCATCGCTGGTCTGTTTCTCAAGTCCATCGGCTTCTTCGAGCAGATCCGGGGCATTCAGATCGTCGCCTGGAACGCCATAATTTTTGGAATTTTGCTGTATGTGAGCGATCGGTATGGTCAAAAACTCTATTCGATGTTTGAAATGAAACTTCCCCAGGCCATGGTTATCGGCGTGGCCCAGGCACTGGCCCTGATTCCGGGAACAAGCCGCTCTGGAATTACCATTACAGCGGCGCGATTTCTGGGGTTCAAACGCGAAGAGGCGGCTCGTTTTTCATTTCTGCTGGGCGCTCCGGCAATGGCCGGCGCCGGTATTCTTATTTATCTGGATATTCTGGAACGCGGTGAGTCTATTCCCATCGGCTCCATTTACGCAGCCATTCTCTCTTTCTTTTCCGCTATTCTTGCCATCGCTTTTCTGATGTCAATTGTGAAAAGAATGAGCTTCCTGCCGTTCGTCATCTACCGGCTTCTCCTGGGAATCGGCCTGCTTTACATCGCCTACACCTAGGGTTGTAACGGTCAATCGGATCCGCGGTTTCGGTACGTTGTTTATTTTACGATTGCACCGTGTAGTTCGAGAACTGACCCTTTGTCCGGAAGCGCTCCAGATATTCCGGGACGACATTCCCTGTCGTCTGCAGTGATTGGATGCCCAGGCCCTCAAAAGTTCTGTGTTCCGCTATCGCATTTTCGCTCATGACATTGTCCTGCTGCAACAGCCG
>JANQOC010000362.1 GCA_028279265.1 Hyphomicrobiales bacterium | reverse complement strand
ATCGGGGTGTACGTCGATATCACCGCGGCCACCATCCATGGCTGCAAAAATTACCGCATTGGCGCCCGGAGCGTAGCCGACCTCGCCACCCAACCTGCCTTCAATTATCTGGCCAATGACATTTGCCATGATCTTGGCGCCGGGCCAGCTGGGTTCGCCGATCATCACTTTTTCCTGCGCTATCGCGCCAGTGGTCGCGAAAGTCATCGCAAGTGCTGCAGAGATTCCGATTATGTGTTTCATACTAGGTTCCTTTCTTTGAATTTGGTTTTCATGCCCTGGCCCTTTCCCTTTTCGGGTCATAGAACGGAATACTTGAGACGACTGCTTCCAGGCGCTTCATTCTTCCGTCCATCTGGCCGACTTCCACCGTCGATCCCAATTCGCAGTGTTCGATGGCGATGCGGGCCATTGCGATCGATCGTTCAAACTTTGGGCTTCTCGTTGCCGAGGTGATGACGCCGACAGGTCTCTCGCCGACAAAGACCTGTGCGCCTTGCGCTGGAACATCGTCACAATCGAACCGCAATCCGATCAGTTTCCTTCTCGGTTCACGGGCATTGCGCTCAAGAGCTGTCTTGCCCGTGAATTCAGATTTCTCGAGATCCACCGCGAACCCTAAGCCGGCTTCATAAGCATCAATTCCGGGTGCAAACTCGGCACCTGCCGCTGCCAATCCAGCCTCGATCCGCAGAATCTCTAATGCGGCCGAGCCCATCGGCTCGATACCGAAATCTTCGCCGGCTAACATCAGGGCATCCCAAAGTGCTGAAGCGTCCTGTCTTGAGCAGAATAATTCGTAGCCCAATTCACCGGTGTATCCGGAACGGGTCAGCATGAATGGTGTTCCGTTTCTGTCATTCAGGCGCGCGACTGTTGTGCCGAACCACTTCAATTGCTCAAGCGAGGGAATATGAGGCCTGGTGGAGACAATTGTCTTCAAGACATCGCGTGAAGCCGGGCCCTGCAATGCGACGCTCGGCAGTGCGCCGCCCATGGCTTGGATGCGTACCTGCAGGTTTCTGCTTTCTGCCAAATCCGCAAGGACCCGTGCACTTTCCTCCGAGCCGCAGCACCACCGGAACAGTTCATGACCAAGCCGGAACAGCGTGCCATCATCAATGACAGATCCTGCTTCATCACACATTAGTGCGTAGGTACCGCGCCAGACTGCCAGTTTGGAGATATTACGCGTGAGGGCAATTTGCAGGAGTCTCTCTGCGTCCGGCCCGACAATATCGTATTTTCGCAGACTGCTCATATCCTGCAACGCGACCTTCTCGCGGCAGGCCCAATATTCACCGATCGTCCCCACGCTCGGGAAGACGACCGGCACCCACAGATCACGGGCAGGTGTATACTGGATTGTCAGTTTAGAGGTGCTTGGGTGAAATGCGCTCTCCTGACTGATCGACATTGGCGCATCCTCTTTTTGGCGATATGCAACGGCTCGGCGGATCGGGCTCTTTTCTTTGTAGATTCGGATATGCACGTCGGTGGGGTTCCAGCCGTTAATCGGATCGATATCATCCGGGCAGGCGGTCGATGTGCAGAGCAGGGGTTCCATTGCCCGCAGCGCTACATAGTCGCCCGGTCTCGAATGGCTCTCTTCAGAAAGAAGCTGCTGGCCATGGGATTCGATCCACGTGTTCCAGAAAAAATTTATTGCCGGCCAGGCGGTGCGGGCACGCACACCATATGGATCGAGTGCGTTAGAGATGTTGTCGGAACAATTCACGTGACCGGGAAATCCGCGCTCTTCGTAACCGCGCGCATTACAGGCAAGTCCGAAGGTATCATGGCGTCCGCAGGTATCCTGCAGGACATTCATCAGGGGTTGCATGTCCTGGTCATAAAACTTGTCGAACAGACCCGGATGAGGATATGCGCCGCGAACCATGGAACGGGTGGCGGTGCTGTCGATTGACACTTCCTCTCCGCGTTCCAGCGCGTCCAACCTCAGAGCAATGAAGTCGGAACATTGTTGTCCCTCGATATCGATGATCTGTACAATTTCGCCGGGCGCCAATTCATAGGCCATAGCGGTCCCGCGGCGCACCGTGAATTCATCGCGAACGGTTCCAAGTTCTGGCGGTAGCGGAGCGCTGTTCCCAGATGTTGACGGTTTGACCCTAACCTCAACAGTTCCAGGTGACGCCTTCTCGACGAGCTGCGCAGGCGGTAGCGGATTGATCGCCCATACATGGCAAAGCTCTGCGGCTTTCAGTGTGACAAGATCCCGGATTTCGATTTTTGCCGACTGGCATCGGGACTGCATGTGCGGCCCGTGTGCGCCGATCCAACCTGACAATTCGGCATAATCAAAATCCATGAGTTCAACGTGGTCGTCGGCCTGTAAGCCGAGCAGTTCCGGAGAAGGCTCACCTTTCATGTTGAAGACGAGAAGCTGCAGGCAAGCAACCGAGTGCTTGCTTTCCAGCAGCAGCAGGTCGCCATTATCCATCTTGAAGTACAAGGCTTCACGTGGATCGAGATTTTTGCAGATGACGTCTGTTTTTTTGGGAAAACCGGGGAAGCTTCGGCGAGGCGTAGCAAGACCAATGTTACTGATTTCTCGATGAACAATGGGGCGGTTCAATGTACCTTCCCTGCAGCAGAAGTGCTTGTTTTCAAGCTTGTTCTCAATAATGTAACTAGTTACATTTAAGGGCAGAAAATATATACGAGTCAAGAAAAACTTGTAACCAGTTACATTTTCGCAATAATCTCAACACGATATGACGACCAGAATCGGAAAAAGGCGGGCAAATCTGCGCGATGTCGCAAAAGCTTCGGGCGTATCGGTCGCCACCGTGTCCCGTGTCTTGAACTCACCTTCCGTAGTTTCCGAAAAGACGCTTACCCGCGTTCAAAGAGTTATTGAGGAATTGCGGTTCACGCCAAGTGCTGCTGCCCGTGCCATTAATTCGGGAAGGTCACGGTTTGTGGGCGCGTTAATTCCGACCTTGGACAATGCGATTTTTGCAGGATTTCTTGAAGGGCTGGAAAGCCAGCTTGCGGCTTCTGGTCTGTCACTGATTGTCGCCACGACAAATGACGATCCCGAAATTGAATTTGCCAAGGCACAGGAGTTGTTGAATATCGGGGCAGAGGGGCTGATCATTTCCGGCATATCGCACAGTCAAAGTCTGGAGAAAATGGTTGAGCGCACGCAGTTGCCGACGATCGCAATTTCGTATTTTGATCCTCAATACCATTTACCGACTGTCGGATATGACAATCGCGCAAGCGCCAGAATCGCCATAGAACATTTACGTTCAATCGGCTGCCAGCGAATAGCGGTTATACATGGTCCCACCCTTAATAATGATCGAACGCGCACGCGGGTCGATGAACTCCATCGTAATGCCGGTTCAATTGCGCTTGAATATTTCGAGGCGGATATTTCGGTTCAAAGCGGTGCGGCAAAAGCCAAAACCATCCTGGCCTCCGGAACCCGATGGGATGCCATTCTCTGTCTCTCAGATGTGTTGGCCACCGGGGCATTATTTGAACTTTTGCGGCAAAATATCCGGATACCGGAGGACATGGCGCTCATGGGTATGGAAGACCTGCCAAGTTCGGCCAGTACCTATCCGCGTCTGACGTCTGTCGATCTCCAGGTCCGCGAGATGGGTATCGCAGCGGCCTCGGCACTGGCGAACTGGATTGAGCATCACGAAAGGCCAGAATCCGTGAAACTGGAAGCCAGATTGAATATCCGGCAGACCACTGCGCTGCGCCTGAAGGATTAGGTGAAACAACCGAGGCCACTTTGGCCGACCAGAGAAGTCTCTCCTTAATTTTCTAGCATATCGGCAAGGGATAGGTTAATTCTCTTCCAGTTTAAGAAAACCAAATAGATACTAATTTTCAACGACATCGCCGGATTGAAGCTTGGTCAAAGTCATGTCGGGTAATCAAACCTTGGAAACTTTCGATAGGAAACGATCCCGGTTGTTCGCCGCGATTTGCATAATCATATCCTTCCTCATCATAATTGGTTTTGGATATTATTATTCCGGGTTTATGGCGTCAGAAAACTTTGCAGCGAACACCGGCGATGAATATCTTTCCCTCGATAGGTCGAATGGATTTTTGATTAAAGGTGATTTTCTCACCGTGTATATGGGCAATATGCCGAATTTTCATAAGCCTCCGTTACAATATTGGATAAACGCTATTCAGATCCACTCTGGCGTTGAGCCATTTTTTGCGACTAGGCTTACATCTTTTGTATTTGCAATTTTATTGCTCTTAAATGTCGTGTTTCTGGTCTGGTTGCTGCTTCCAGACCAGCCGTTGGCGTTGGTAATTGCGCCTTTGCCGTTGGCTACTTCGGAGAACTTCTGGCGTTATTCGGTCTCGGCGATGCTCGATATTGGGGCGGCCTTTTTCGCAGTGTTCGCAATAACGATGCTGATCGTTTCGCTGCGCAGGCCCGTTTGTTGGTATTTGTGGGCAGTTGTCGTAGCGATGGGTGCCCTGCAAAAGGTACCCGTCGGTTTGCTGTTCTCCGCAGCCATATTATTTGTCTTGTTTATTCAGCACAGACATGATCCCGAGGAGAGCGCTCGATTTCAGGATAACAAGCATTTCAGATATTCCTGCCTTTTATTGGTAATCCTGCTTTTGTTCTGGCCAGCTGTGCAGTTGCTCCGGCACGGATTTGAAGCGGTCAAGACCCTCGTGTTCGACCAAATGCTGGATCGCTTTTCTCCCAACATTCTCGAGATTGATAATAGCCAGTTTGTCTGGCTCAACTGGATTCTTGGGGACGAAGTTGTCCTCTGGGTTTCGGGTATTCTGGCCTCGCTGATTATTTTGTTCAACAAGAATAGGGACCTTACATTCGGCATCGCTGTGTGCGTCTTATTGTTTTTCCTTGCGATGTCACTTGCCAATGGCAGAGTCTTCCCGAGGTACCTCCTTATCATCTATCCATTGACGACTGTTCTGTTGGTCATTTTTTTATTCAAGACATTCAGAAACCCCTTGATATCGACTTCGATTCTGCTCGCGCTGTTGCTTGTCGGCGGCAACCCTGTTCACAGCGAAGCGTCCATCATGAAAATGTCGGATGTAAGAAACAACTTCGAAAACATTTTCGTAGATATCCGAAGTACATTAAATGAGGATGATAACCTATTAATCTGCCCTGGTCGTACCAGACCGTATCCATCGGCAGGGGCTGTTTCATTTCATGCATTAAACAAAGCGCGATTGGTTAAAATCCGCCGATACCGGGATATTCACAAACGGATGAAGCGGTTTAAAGTCCATGACAACTACAATGGCCTGTGTCACAAGAAGCACGAAGAACAACTGAGGTCGCTCTTTACAGATTTCGAGATTTTAAGCACTGAATCAAATTTCATTTTCTGGACTGCGTCGGCACTGAAAGAAGCCGGGTCAACTCGCTGAATCCGAAACCTCACCGCTAAGTCCCCACGCAAGTTACCTTAAATGCGCATAATCAGAGAATCGGCAGATCCGCGCCGATACGAGGTGACAGGTAACGGGGTTCATTATCGGTAATGACAATGTTCTCCTCGTGAACGAAGATCTTGTCGCCGATGGCCGTGCCTGGTTCCAGGGTCAGAACCATTCCCGGTTGGAGGA
>JANQOC010000324.1 GCA_028279265.1 Hyphomicrobiales bacterium | reverse complement strand
CTGCACGGCCTCCGAGACAGGGTTTGTTCTCGTTTTCAAGGCAACGACAATGGCATCTACGGCCTCCAGGTCCATGGGCTGTTTCGGCACGCCAATGGTCTGCAGGGTGCGCATACCCTCTTTAACAAGAGTGTTCGCCAAATCAGTCGCACCGGTGAAATCGTCTGCGATGGCTCCAAGTAATAAAGGCATATGTTTCAACTCTCGATATTAACGGCTCGCTTGCGGTTTCCAATTGGCAGTTCACTTACCATCGGCGATTAATGTGATGATTTCCCTGGTCACCTCCCGGGTTCCCATATCACCGCCAAATTCCATGGGACGAATTCTATTCTTCTCAAATCCCTTGTAAATGCTTTCTTCAATGAGCAGAGCCGCATCAGCCAGCTTCGAAATTCCAGACCTGTCGGACAAATAATCAAGCATCATAGCCGCACTGAGTATCGTTGCCAGTGGATTGGCCTTGTCCTGGCCGGCAATATCGGGGGCACTGCCATGGGCCGGCTGAAACAAAGCATGGGAATCGCCGATCTCGCCGCAGGCCGCCATGCCCATGCCGCCGACAAGACCGCCAACAAGATCTGACAAAATGTCACCGAAAATGTTTTCCATGACCAGAACGTCATACTCCCAGGGCTTCTTGATCAAATTCAGCGCCATGGCATCCACATAATTGTAGGACGCCTCGATTTCGGGAAATCCGGCCCGGCATTCATCGAAAATCTTTCGAAACAAAGCCATGGAGCGAAAGACATTGGCCTTGTCCACACAGGTCACCAGCCCCTGCCCCCCGCGTTGTTTCCGCTTCTCAGCCAGTTTGAAAGCGAAGTTGTGGAGCTTTTCGGTCGTCGGTCGCGTAATACGCAGAATTTCCTGAACCTCGTCGTCATTGGCGACGGGATTTCGATTGTGCACCGCAGCCGTGTAGAACAGGCCCTCGGTGGATTCCCGAATGATGACGAGGTCAATATTGTCCGCATCCGGATGCTGGAGTTGCCGAGGAAGATTGGGATAAGCGCGGGCGGGACGAACACCGGCATAAAGCTGAAAAATCTCCCGCAGGCGCAGATGCGGGGAAATTTCGGTCCCGTCTTCATGGCGAATGTCGGGGAGTCCGATCGCGCCCAGGAAAATGGCATCCGATTTTGCCGCAGCGTCCTCAGCGCCGGGAGCCATATCAACCCCGTTTTCACGATAGTATGCAGCACCGGCGTCAAGTTCCGTCAAATGCAGTCCGAGACTGCCAACGCGCTTTTCGGCGGCTTCAACGATGGCCAGAGCCGACGCAATGACATCATCGCCAATCCCATCTCCCCGAATGACCGCGATATCGAGCTGTTGTGACATGTTTTCCTCTGACTATTGCTGATTTGAACCTATTCAGATTTGCCGCAGCCCGTATTCGGAGAGCAGGGCCACGAGCATCTCGCCGCTTTTCTGGCGATGATTCCGATGGATACGCCGTGCGCCTTCCGCATCTCTCTTGCGAATGGCATTGACGACCGCTTCATGATCCCTGTTTGACTTCGTCGGCTTTGGTCGAAGCTTAAGGGTAAGGAGCCGGCAACGGTGAGACTGATCCATGTAGGTGTCCACCAGAGATTTGATGCGCGCGTTACCACAGAACTCGACAAGAAGGCTGTGAAATCTCTTGTCGGCCTGAGCCCAGGCTTCAAGCTTGTTTGCATTCAACGCCTTGTCCATATCCTCGACCGCCTTTTCCAGGGACTTCAGACGCTTGTCATCCAGCCCTCTGGCCGCAACCAGTCCCGCGGCGGTGGATTCAAGGGCGATCAGAACTTCATAGATTTCCTTCATGTCCTCCACGGAGATCGGCAGGACGCGCATTCCATGCCGGGGTCTTAGCTCCACCAGACCCTCTTTCTCCAGCCGGATCAGCGCTTCCCGTAAAGGTGTGCGGCTCATGTTCAGCGTTTCAGAAATAACCTGCTCGGTCGCCTGATATCCCGCCGGCATCTCATTGTCTAGGATCTGATCCTTGAGCTGCCTGTAAGCGATATCCGCATA
>JANQOC010000292.1 GCA_028279265.1 Hyphomicrobiales bacterium | reverse complement strand
TTACATTTATCTTCACTGGAAATTCGGGCAGAGGAGAAGTGCGATGCGAAGGAATGCACTTCGGGTTTATACATTAATTGCTGCAACCCTGCAGTCTGTGCTGGTCATCAGTGTTGTCGTGGGTGTCGTATTCCTGTTCTTGTTGGCCTTTGGGGTCGCGGCTCAATCTACAGATCCCATGTCAAGTTTCTGTTCGCCCCATCTTTTTGAAAATGCGAATGCCGAAAATACACTTTTTTGACCCCCTAATAACGATCACTCGTCTCCAAATGATAGCCATCCGACATCGAGGCTGATCCAAATAAAAAGGGGACAGAAAACTGCCCCCTCTTCGATCGCCCCGAGGCAATCATCTAATGCATCTTTTGAACTAGCTTGCCGCCTGGAAGAGACCTTCCACATACTCCCAGTTAATGAGATTATCGACCCAGGCTTCCAAATATTTGGGCCGCGCGTTGCGATAGTCGATATAGTATGAGTGCTCCCAGACATCGCATCCGAGAATCGGGGTCGCGTCATGGACAAGGGGGTTTTCGCCATTTGGCGTTTTCATGATTTCAAGCTTGCCGTCTTTCATGGCCAGCCAGGCCCATCCTGATCCGAACTGGGTCATACCTGCTTGAATGAAACCTTCGCGAAACTGGTCATAACCACCAATGTCTTCGTTGATTTTCGCTTCGAGAGCGCCTGGTAACTTGGTCCCGCCGCCGCCGGGTTTCATCCAATTCCAGAAATGAATATGGTTATAGTGCTGGCCGGCATTATTGAAGAGCCCGGCATTGGACCCATAGGAAGCTTTGACGATTTCCTCGACGGACTGTCCGTCCATACCGGCTTCGGCGGCAAGATTACTGCCCACAGTGACATAAGCCTGGTGGTGTTTGTCGTGATGAAATTCGAGTGTTTCCGCAGACATATATGGCTGCAGGGCATCATAAGCGTATGGAAGTTCTGGAAGTTCAAATGCCACGATGTTTTTCCTCCAATTAACAGATTGAACTATAAGTGATTTAGGGGTCTTTTTTTACATTTCTACCCCGGGACTGAAACGCAGGCAAGTAACCATGCCGGCGACCGGAGTTTTAGAGGCTTTCGCAGTCGCTCGTACTCCGGCTGCAAGTTTGGAATTCTAAAAAAAGGCGTGTATTCCGGTTTGCGCCCGGCCCAGAATGAGCGCATGAATATCGTGGGTGCCCTCATAGGTATTCACGGATTCCAGATTCAACATGTGTCGAATGACCTGATATTCGTCATTTATACCGTTGCCGCCGTGCATGTCCCGTGCGATTCGGGCAATATCCAGGGCCTTACCGCAATTGTTGCGCTTCATCAGCGATATTAATTCCGGCGAACCGACACCTTCATCCATCATCCGTCCGAGGCGCAGGGCACCCTGAAGACCGAGCGCAATCTCAGTTTGCATGTCGGCAAGTTTCTTCTGAATGAGCTGGTTCGCGGCGAGAGGACGATCAAACTGTTTCCGATCCAGAACATATTGCCGTGCAGCCTGCCAGCAGAATTCCGCGGCTCCCATTGATCCCCAGGCAATACCGTAGCGGGCCCGGTTCAAACAGCTGAAAGGCCCTCGCAATCCTTTGACACCCGGGAGTAGATTTTCTTCAGGTACAAAACAATTATCGAGAACGATTTCTCCGGTGATGGATGTCCTGAGGGAAAACTTTCCTTCGATCTTTGGGGTATCGAAACCATCAAAATCCCGTTCGACAATGAAACCGCGGATGACATCATCTTCGGTTTTCGCCCATACAACCGCCAGGTCCGCAACCGGGGCGTTACTGATCCACATTTTTGATCCGGAAAGAGCATAGCCGCCGTCAACTTTTTTCGCCCTGGTCTTGAGGCCGCCGGCATCGGATCCATGATCGGGCTCAGTAAGTCCAAAACATCCGGTCAGTTCACCGGTTATTAGCTTGGGAAGAAAGCGGTCTTTCTGTTCTTCCGTGCCAAATTCATATATCGGGGATATAACCAGGCTTGCCTGGACGGAAAGTGTCGAACGATAGCCGGAATCAATGCGCTCCATTTCCCGTGCCACAAGCCCGTATGCGACATATCCCTGATCCGATCCGCCATATCGCTCCGGCATTGTCATGCCGATAAGACCCAGCTCTCCCATATCCTTCAGAAGGTTTTCATCAACGGACTCATTTCGGAAGCTCTCGCGCACGATCGGCGCCAGGCGATCATCAGCAAATCGTTTCGCCGTTTCCTGAACAAGGAGCTCTTCCTCTGTGAGCTGACCCTGGAGATCAAAGGGGTCGCTCCAGTTGAAGCTCCGGTAAGGGGTGTCGGTTTCCCGCAGCTTGACGGCTTCTGCCATGACAAACTCCTTAAAACAGCCTGCCCGGGCAGATCAAATTGCGCGTACAGGTCCAGTAAAATTGCCTTGTAATCACTAAAAATTAAGGTCGCAACGTTTGTTGTGACCTTTTTGATGTGGGATGTCAATGCGCCGGAAAAGTCACCACATCGTGAGCCAACGCAGCCCGATCAGGTCGACGATTTCCCGAAGCCAGGGATATCGGTTCGGTCCGTGATTTTCAGGGCAAAGGCATAGGACAGCGCGACTTCCTTGAGCCGATCAAACCGACCCGACGCCCCACCATGCCCGGCCTCCATATTTGTTTTCAGGAGCAGTAAATTTTCGTCCTGCTTGCAGGCTCTGAGTTTCGCAACCCATTTGGCAGGTTCCCAGTACGTCACCCGCGGGTCCGTGAGGCCGCCAAGGGCCAGGATGTGCGGATAGCTCTGCGGCGCGACATTGTCGTAAGGTGAATAGTCCCTGATCCAGTTGAAGGCTTCGACATCGGCCAGCGGATTTCCCCATTCCGGCCATTCCGGCGGCGTGAGAGGGAGCGTTTCATCGAGAATTGTGTTGAGGACATCGACAAACGGTACCTCGGCGATAATTCCTTTGAATAGGTCGGGCGCCATGTTCGCGACAGCGCCCATGAGCATTCCCCCTGCCGATCCGCCATGACCAACACAATTGCCCCTGGCGGTAAAACCTTCGGATACAAGGAATTCACCGGCGGATATAAAGTCTCGGAACGTATTGGTTTTTTTCTCCCGACGACCTTCCTTGTACCAGCGATATCCCTTGTCCTTGCCGCCGCGAATATGGGCAATGGCATAGATGAAACCTCTGTCAACAAGACTGAGGCGGGTCGTGGAAAAAGAAGCAGGCATGGCGATACCGTAGGTCCCGTAGCCGTAAAGGAGCACGGGTGCCGAACCATCCAGTTTTGTCAGGCGGTGATAGAGGAGAGTGACCGGAACGGTTTCACCGTCATGAGCCGGTGCCAGAAACCGGCGGGTCACATAGTCGTCGATATTGTGGCCGCTCGGTACTTCCTGGGTCTTTCGCAGAATTCGGTCCCGAGTATCCAAATCATAGTCGAAAGTCTGCCCGGGTGTTGTCATCGAAGAGTAGGAGAAGCGCAAATTGGTTGTATCGAACTCATAACCCGATGAAAGTCCCAGCGAGTAAGCCTCCTCCGCAAATTCGATGACATGTTCATCCCCATCACTCAGGCGCTGAATCACAATCCGCGGCAGACCATCGAGCCGTTCCAGACGAACCAGATGATTTTTAAAAGCCGAGACATCGACGATTAGGCGGCCATGTTCATGAGGGACGATATCTTTCCAGTTTTCCGGGGCTGGATTGTCATATCCCGTCGACACAAGTTTGAAGTCTTCCGCACCATCCTTGTTGGTCAGAATGACAAAGCCGGTACCCCCATCTTCGACAGAATATTCATGACCGGGTTTTCGTTCCGCAACGAGGCGGGGTTCAGCGGCGGGATCATCGGCATCCAGCAGACGAACCTCAGATGTCTGGTGGTCATTGGCACCAATTATGATGAAGCGTCCGCTCAGTGTCTTGCCGACATTTACAAAGAAGCCATTGTCCGCTTCTTCGTAAATGAGTTCATCGTCCTCCTGGGGAGACCCGATTTTATGGCGGTAAACCCACCTTGACCGGTGATTGTCGTCGAGTTTCGTGTAATAGAGCGTTTGGTTGTCATTGCACCAGACCGCGCCACCTGTCGTCTGCTCCAGTTCATCGGCAATGTTTTCTCCGGTGGCGGCCTCCCGGATATTAATCGTGTAGAATTCCGAACCCTTGACATCGGTCCCGTAGGCCAGACGCTTGTGATCGGGACTGTGACTGACGCCACCAAAGCTGAAATAGGCATGGCCTTCCGCAAGTTTGTTGCCATCCAGGAGAACTTCTTCTGCCCCTCCATCTCTGCTCTCGCGGCAAAAGCGCGGGTGCTGTCCGCCTTCGATGAAACTGACGAAATAGGCAAACGGACCATCTTTCGCCGGTACCGTCGAATCATCTTCCTTGATTCGGCCTTTCATTTCTTCAAACAGGGTCGCCTGCAGATCCTCCGTCTCTGACAGCGCTTGCTTGGTGTAGGCGTTCTCCGCTTCCAAATAGTTGCGAATGTCAGCATCCAGAACATCAGGTGCACGCATAACTTCCTGCCAGTTATCGGCGCGCAACCAGTGATAATCATCCTCCAGGTT
>JANQOC010000286.1 GCA_028279265.1 Hyphomicrobiales bacterium | reverse complement strand
GGGAAGCTTTCAAGCTATTTGACGAAACCTGCGCGGCCGGCGAGACTTTCATCTTCAAAATCCGTTCTGATGTACGGCTGTTTGTCATTGTTCCCATCGAAAATGACTTCATTACATGCGGTGGTGGCGGCCGCTTTCGCGTTCGGGTCCTGCCTGAGAACAACTCTGTTGTGGAGTTGCCGCTACCCGATCCCCTGGGCAAAGTAAGGGATGAATGGCGGGTCAGTCGCGGTACGGCCAAAGCCTATGAAATCAGAAAAGGTCAGTTCATCCAAATCATAGATGTTGAAGGACAGCAATGTTCCGACTTCATGGCCATGCGCGCAGATGCTCTCGGGCGGGGGCAGGAACGCTATATTGACTCAACGGTTTCCCGTACCATGGCCCGCAGCGCCTATCCGATGCCGGGCTTGCATGACAAGTTCTACGATCAGGATATCAGACCTTTGCTGGCGGTTCGCCAGGATACCGTCGGCCGACATGATACCTTTGCTCTTGCCTGTACGGCGCGCGGCTATGAAGACCGTGGCTTTCCCGGACATCTCAATTGCTCCGACAATATCAGCGCGGCCTTTGCGCCCTTTGGAATCGGTGAGCGCCGGGCCTGGCCCGCTATAAATTTCTTTTTTAATTCCTGGATCGACAGGTCGGATAATATAATCGCGACCGATGAAGCCTGGTCGCGTCCGGGTGACTATGTCGTTATGCAAGCCCTCACGGATCTCGTTTGTGTATCGACGGCCTGCCCTGATGATGTCGACCCTATCAATGGCTGGAATCCTACAGATATACATGTCCGGGTTTTCGAAGAAGACTCCAAAATTTCCCATTCCATTTGCTGGCGGACCGCACCCGATGACCCTGGACAGTTGACCAGACATTCCGCGTTTCATGCCTGCACCTCAAAACTGACGAGGAATTATGCCGTCGCACAGAATTTGTGGCTGGCGGCCCAGTATGACGCAACCGGAGCGGTTGAAGAATATTGGTCTTGCCGGAATCAGGCGACCTTGCAGGATATGTCCAGCCTGTTGAAATTTGATGTGGTTGGGCCGGACGCGGAAGAGCTCCTTCAGCATTGTCTGACGCGCGATGTGTCGAAGCTTGCTCAGCATCGCGGTTTCTATGGGCTGATCTGCGATGACCGGGGCAGTGTGATAGATGATGGCACCTTGTTCCGGCTGGAACCCACGGCGTTTCGCTGGTTCTGTGGATCTGCCGATTCTGCACGACATCTTCGGGAGCAGGCAAAACGACTTGGACTCTCCGCTCGTGTCCTGTCGCTTGGTGACCGAATGCCGAATCTGGCGCTTCAGGGACCGAAATCCCGGGATATTCTTCGGCAAGTTGTCTTTACGCAACCTAATCGTCCTTCGCTGGACAATCTGAAATGGTTTGGATTTACCATCGCAAGACTGCATGACCGTGACGGACCTATGTTCATGCTGTCTCGGACCGGATTCACCGGCGAGTTGGGTTACGAGATTTTCTGTGATCAAAACGATGCTCAGGAAATATGGGATGGTCTGATGGAGGCCGGTGAGCCGTTTGGTTTGACACCAATGGGCAGTGAGGCCCTGGCCATGTTGCGTATTGAGGCGGGATTGATGATTTCCGGAGCTGAGTTTGGTCCGGATGTGGATGCCATGGAGTCCGGTCTGGAATTCGCAGTTGATTTCGGCAAAGCCGATTTTATCGGCAAGGCCGCCCTTCAACGCAATAAGACGGCACCTCGGCGCAAACTCGTAGGCCTGCGTTATTCAGGCAATGAAGTGCCTGTCCACGGTGACGGTGTTTATATCGGCCGGGAGCGGGTCGGTGTCGTCACAAGCGCCTGTTATTCACCGCAATTGGGTCACGCCATCGCTATGGCGCGAATCGCCATCGAAAACTCCGGCCTTGGAACAGAATTGGAAACAGGAAAGCTTGATGGTCATATGAAGCGCCTGCCATGCAGCGTCGTTGACCTGCCATTCATTGATCCGAAACGGGAGAAACCCCGGGCATGAGTAACAAAGACTTACAAATGATTGTCAGACAGTTTGGATTGGAGAGCTTGTTATCGATCGTGGTGACAAGGAGTGACCGACCCTCCCGGATCTTAGAATCTTCAACGTCAGAAACTAACTTGGTTCTAATTACAGGAGGTGCATCCACGTAATTTGCGCATGAAAATATCATCTGAATAGATTTTAGACTGCCGGACTATACCGGCAATTCGTTCCAAACGAAGGAGGAAAGCATGAAGTTTTTTATAAAGCCACTTGCAGTGGCAGCGACATTAGGAATGATCTCAGCACCTGCCTTGGCGGCAGAAAAGGTCAATATCGGCGTACCGTCCTGGACCGGCGCTCAGGCCATTGCGCATCTGCTCAAGGTCGTCGTTGAAACGCGGATCGGAGGGCAGGCCGGACTTGTGCCAGGCAACAATGCCACAATTTTCCAGGCAATGGATCAGGGAAAAGGTGAAATTGATGTTCATCCCGATGTCTGGTTGCCCAACCAGGAAAGTTTTACCAAGAAATATGTTGATGGAAAAAAAACCGTCACACTTTCGAAAAATCCATATGAAGGCAATCAGGGATTCTGCGTCTCCAAGAATTTCGCAAAAGAAAATAATATAACTGATATTGCTGATCTCGGCCGCCCTGATGTGGCAAAAAAAATGGACAGCGATGGCGATGGCAAGGGAGAAATGTGGATTGGCGCACCTGGCTGGGCTTCTGCCAATGTGAACCAGGTGAAAGTTCGTGATTATGGACTGATGGATTTTATTGAACCCATTCGCGCCGAAGAGAGTGTGAAGACGGCACGTGTCAAAGATTCTATCGCGAAGAAAGAGGGCTATGCCTTCTACTGTTACAAGCCACATGCCGTTTGGTACATGTTCGATGTCACCATGCTCAGTGAACCCAAATATGATCCGGCGAAATACGTCATGGTGCAGCCGTCCGATTCACCTGATTGGTT
>JANQOC010000269.1 GCA_028279265.1 Hyphomicrobiales bacterium | reverse complement strand
CTTGCCCGAGACTGCATCCTATCGTCAATGTGATCAACCAGGGCCTTGAGGCCCGGCATGTAGGTGCCTGCGAGCCCGGCCCCGGCAATGGCATGGAACAGTAATGCGGATGTCAGGTCGTCAGCAAGCAATCCGAAACCGGTGCATCCCGCAAACAGGAGAAATGCGCCAAATATATAAATGCGCTTTGGATCGATACGATCCGTCAGGCTCGTAAGGACCGGTACACATAGGGTGTAACCGACAAAGTAAGAGGCACCGATCCATCCGGACTGCGTATTGTTCAGCCCCCACAATGTCTGCAGCTTCGTAAGCTGTGCCGCGTAAACCGAGATCGACAACATCGTCAGCAATTGCACACCACACATGACGACAACCAGCGTGGTGTCCGGCAGGCGTCTCATGGCTCGATATTTTCACGAAATCTGTTGGTTATGGGGTAGCGGCGGTCGCGTCCGAAATTTCGCTCCGTAACCTTGACACCCGGTGCCGCCTGTCGGCGCTTATACTCGGCGATATAAAGCAGATTTTGAATTTTTTTGACGATTTCCGGATCATGGCCCCGGGCGACGATATCGATCAGGGTCATTTCCTGCTCCACCAGGCATTCCAGGATATCATCGAGCTGGTCGTAGGGGGGCAGGGAATCCTGGTCCGTCTGGTTTTCACGCAATTCCGCGGTCGGGGCTTTGGTGATGATATTTTCAGGAATGACAACCCCTTCCGGCCCGAGGCAATGCTGGGGACGCACTTTGTTGCGAAATTCCGAAAGTTCGTAAACCCGTGTCTTGTACAGGTCCTTCACCGGATTGTAGCCGCCATTCATGTCCCCGTAGAGCGTCGCATAACCGACGGAAACTTCCGATTTATTTCCGGTCGTAACCACCATCGATCCGAATTTGTTGGAGATGGCCATGAGGATCAAGCCGCGAATTCGCGACTGAATGTTCTCTTCCGTGATGCCTGACGGCGTGCCCTCGAACATTCTCGACAAGCTGGCAAGCACGCCCTCCACCGGTTCCGCTATGGCCACGTTATCGTAGCGAACGCCGAGAGCTTCGGCGCACTGGGCGGCATCGTTGAGGCTTTCATTACTCGTGTAATGATAAGGCAGCATGACACAGTGAACCCGCTCGGCGCCAAGGGCATCAACGGCCATCGCTGCCGTTATGGCGGAATCAATACCACCGGAAAGCCCCAGAACCACACTTGGAAAGCCGTTCTTCTCCACATAGTCCCGCAGGCCCATGACACAGGCCGAGTAATCCAGCGTATCCGTGTCGGCCAGTGTTACCAGTTCACCGGCCTCACAGGTCCATTCATCGTCCTCAAGCGACCAATCGCTGATCACCATCCGCTCTTCCCAAGCGGGCAGTTGCAGACGGAGCTGGCTTCCCCGGTTGAGAACGAAGGACGCTCCATCGAACACCAGTTCATCCTGTCCACCCACCTGGTTGACATAGATCATCGGCAGGCCCGTTTCACTCACGCGGGCCACGGCCTGCATCATGCGGTTTTCGTGTTTGTTGCTCGAATAGGGCGAACCGTTTGGAACAATCAACAGTTCCGCACCTGTCTCCTCAAGACATTCGCAGACATCCTGGAACCAGATATCTTCACAAATCGGAATGCCTATGCGGACACCCCGGAAGTTTACAGGCCCCGGCATCGGTCCCTGCGCAAATACCCGCTTTTCGTCAAAAACCCCGTAATTGGGCAGTATGGCCTTATACCGTGTCGCCGTAATCTCCCCGGCATCGATGACGGCAACCGCATTGTAGACCTTACCCTCATCCTCCCAGGGAACACCCATGATCAAGCCCGGTCCGCCATCTTTCGTCATTTCCGCCAGGCCCGTCAGGCTTTCCCGGCAATGCGCGACGAAGGCGGGTTTCAGGATCAGGTCTTCCGGCGGATACCCGGCCAGAAACAGCTCTGTGAAGACCACGAGGTCGGCACCTTCATCCGCAGCCTGGCGATAAAATTTCCGTGCTATTTCAGCATTGCCGGTTATAGCGCCCACGGTAGGATTACACTGGGCCAGCGCGATTCTGAGCTTTGTTTTCGTTTCATCCGACATGTCGTTCTCGAAACAGCCTCTTTGGCTTCGTCAAAAAACATGAGAAAAATTAAGTACTTCTCAACACTATCCACGCCCCGGCATCAAGTTAGAAGACGCGATTTCCTTAACTCATTAAGATGGCTTGCGATTCGGCAAACGCAGGAAAGGGTCGACGATGAAATCTCATCAACTCACGGGGTATATCTCAACAAGCGTCTGTATACCAGCTTTGGCACTGTTTCTATCCTTTTTTCACCCCTTCACCAGTGGTCCGGCCTTGGCCGAAAGCCCCCATGCGGGTCGCTGGGTTACCAATCACGGTCAAATGCGGATTCATACCGCGGAACAGGGAAAACTCGTCGGCACTTATTTCGTCGGCGGGACACCAGCGCAGCTTTACTTGTCGACCAAGGGTGAACAGCTCTACGAGGGCGTCTGGATTCAGGCCAAGTCCGAAGAGCCGTGTATCCGCAAAGCCAAGGGGTCCAATCATTGGGGCCGTGTCCGGTTCCTGTTTACGGGTAAGAAATTTTTCGGTCTCTGGAATTATTGCGGCAAGGCCCTGACCCGTGAACCCAACCGCCTCTGGGAAGGAATCCTGAAAAAGAGATTTGGCGTGCCCGCCGAAGACGATGCGGCACAGGATGATCTGCCGCCGCGGCTCAATACCAAGGAAATCTTCGAAAAACTGGTTGCCTCGGCTACCGACCAGAACGATATCAGCATAACCGACCTGTTTGCCGCCACGGTCGAGTAGACGATCTTCGTCACATTCTGCGGTACCGTTTAATGCAGGCAAAAAAAGTGGGGCGCCAGGGCCCCACTTCGCGTTTCAGAATTGTCTGAAGTCAGGACGCGCCGGCAATCGCTTCAATGCTGCCGCTCAATTGGTGAGCGGCCGGCCGGTCCCGTTTCAATCGCTCGGCAATGATGAAGGCCAGTTCCAGGGACTGGTCGGCATTCAGCCGCGGATCACAGACGGTGTGATAGCGGTCCGAAAGATCCGTCTCGCTTACGGCCTGGGCTCCGCCGGTACATTCCGTCACGTTTTTTCCGGTCATCTCTACATGTATACCGCCCGCATAGGTGCCTTCGGCGCTATGGACGTCAAAGAAGGTTTCCACTTCTTTCAGAATGCGGTCAAAGGGGCGGGTCTTATAACCGTTTTCCGCCTTGATCGTATTCCCGTGCATCGGATCGCAGGACCAGACCACGGTCTTTCCTTCTTTCTCGACGGCACGAATGAGAACCGGCAGCTTTTCCGCGGCCTGCTCCATACCGAACCGGCAGATAAGCGTTATGCGGCCAGCTTCATTCTCCGGATTCAAAATATCCAGAAGCTTATTGAGATCGTCCGTATCCAGGGAAGGTCCGCACTTGATGCCGATCGGATTATGGATGCCGCGAGCAAACTCCACATGCGCATGATCCGGCTGGCGCGTACGATCGCCGATCCACAGCATATGTCCCGACGTATCGTACCATTTACCGGATGTAGAATCGATCCGGGTCAGGGCTTCCTCATAACCAAGCAACAGGGCTTCATGACTGGTATAGAAACTGGTGGACCGGAGTTTCGGCGTGTTTTCCACCGTAACGCCACAGGCGCGCATGAAACTGAGGCTTTCCGTTAGCCTGTCTGCCAATTCCTGGTATCGATCGCCCGCCGGACTATCCTTCAAGAAGCCGAGATTCCACTGGTGCACATGCTCCAGATTGGCATACCCCCCCTGGGCGAAAGCCCGGAGCAGGTTCAGTGTCGCCGCCGACTGGCGGTAGGCGGAGATCTGCCGTGAGGGAACCGGTTCCCGCGATTCATTAGTGAAATCGATATCATTGATGATATCGCCGCGATAGCTTGGGAGGCTGACACCGTCCAGTTCTTCCACCGGCGATGACCGCGGTTTCGCGAACTGACCGGCGATACGCCCGACCTTCACAACCGGACAGCCGCCGGCGAAGGTGAGCACAACGGACATTTGCAGGAAGACCCGGAACAGGTCGCGGATATTGTCAGGATGATGCTCAACAAAACTTTCGGCACAGTCACCGCCCTGCAGAAGAAAAGCCTTTCGTTCACAGACATCCGCAAGCCGTTTTTTCAGGGACCGCGCCTCACCTGCAAACACGAGAGGCGGATAATTGGAAAGTTGATTTTCGACTTCCCGAAGTTTTTCATCATCCCCATATTCGGGAACCTGTACAATGGGAAGAGACCGCCAGCTTGACGGAGACCATGTGCTCGCCATGAAACCTAACTCCTGATATTCGAACACCTGTAGGAAATTGCGGGCAATTCGAAAAAATATGGTTCAATCTGAACCATCCAAATGCGACAGAAAATATGCCTGAATTGCAAAAAGTTCCCGTTATATAAGCTATTGTATCATCTATGGCCAGTCCTATGAAACGCCAATTTGGACCGGATTTCTCATCCGCGGAGTCCGGAGCAAGGCGTTCAGATCGGCGACGCGCGGAAATTATCTTTTCCAGCAGTTTGCCCTACAATCGTGATGAACTTTGTGCCAAATTGCAATTTCGAATTCAAAGCTGCCTGGATGCATGGGACCATGACGATTACAGAACCGAGTTTTACCATCGGCCTGGAAGAAGAATATCTTCTCGTCGATAAAGAGACCCGCGATTTGTCCAATGAGCGGGCCGAGGCTGTTCTCGCGGCATGCCAGAAGGAAATAGGAGACCAGGTCGGCCCGGAATTCCTGACTTCGCAGATCGAGATCGGCACCAGCGTTTGTTCCAATGTGGCCGAACTCAGGGACGAGCTGATCCGGCTTCGCCGGGCGGTCATCCGGCTTGCCGACAATGAGGGATTGGCACCCATCGCGGCATCGACACACCCGTTTGCCACCTGGCAGACCCAGCATACAACCCAGCGCGATCGTTACGTCGCCCTCGCCCAGGATCTGCAGGGTGTTGGACGACGTCTGGTTATTTGCGGTATGCATGTTCACGTCGGGATCGAAGACGATGCCCTGCGTATCGATATACTCAACCAGGCCCGCTATTTCCTGCCCCATCTTCTCTCGCTATCCACATCGTCGCCGTTCTGGCAGGGGGAAAATTCCGGGCTCAAATCCTATCGCCTTTCGGTATTTGACGGTCTGCCCCGGACCGGCCTGCCGCAAGATTTCGGCAGTTTCGGAGAATATCGCCGCACCATTGATACGCTGGTCAAGGCCGGCATTATCGAAGATGCCAGCAAGATCTGGTGGGACCTTCGCCCTTCCCAGAGCTTTCCGACCCTTGAGATGCGGATTACCGATGTCTGTCCGCTCCTGGACGACTCGCTCACCATCGCCGCGACCTTCCTGTGTATTTGCCGCATGCTTTATCGGCTGCGACGAAACAATCAGAGATGGCGCACCTATCCCATTTTTCTTCTCGACGAAAATCGATGGCGCGCCCAGCGTTATGGCATGGAAAAGGGACTGATCGATTTTGGACGCGGTGAAGTCGTGCCCTTCGACGAGTTACTGCGCGAACTCTACGAACTCATTCAGCAGGACGCGGAGCATTTTGGCTGTACGGACCAAGTCACCCATGGTTTTGAGATCAGCAAGATCGGAACCAGTGCCGATCGGCAACTGCAGACATACCACGCCTGCCGGGAAGCCGGAGAGGACCACCAGCAATCCCTGCGTCATGTCGTCGATCAGCTTATTGACGAAACCAGGACCCACTGCGACTGATCCCCGGGAACCGGCCCGCAGGCATACATTACAAAACCGTATTTTTGGAGCACGTATTCCTCAGTTCGATCCCAGTGATCGGAAAGTTTTCAGCTGTTTCAGATAGTCGGTCCTGGACATGCCGAGGGATTGTGCAATTTCTGTCAGCCGGTCGATTTCGACCTGGGACACATATTTATCCGCAGCAAGAACAAGATAAGCAGCTTCCAGGAGCAGAGGTTTCAAGGGATCGTGCAGTCGCCTGGAGATGTTCTCCAGTTCCTGCAACGATCCGGCTTCATTTTCAGAGGTTGACCGGGCCGCATTTATGACCTCATCCTGCGAGAGATTGACCCCTGTAATTTTCTGATAAATTTCATAGACCGCCAGCGCCTGCCGATGTTCGATGATCCCGTCGGAAAGCGCTGAGGCCAGCATGGTCAGCCACAGAGCTTGCTGGCTGAGGGAAACCTCATCGGGTTCCAGAAGTTCGGTCTGCTTGGCAAACTTGGCCGCAAGAATTGTCGGCTCTGCGGCGATCACGCGCTCGGTACGCTCCCCAATGGGAATTTCCGAAGGCATCACTTGCGCCACGGAGCGACGTTTCAGGGCCCGGTTCATGGCGCTAAAGAAAACATACAGTCCGCCAAGGACGATGAAAAACGCGAGCACAAAGAATGCGCTGTGCCATTCAAAAATCTGTGCTGCCCCGGCAATGGCAACTCCCAGGCAGACTAAATAGAAACCAAATTGCATTTTCGGACACCGATGTCGCGCTAGCCCGCCAAAGGCTGGCAGGCCAAGCAACCGAACTTTTACCCAATTCAAGAATATCGAAAATTTCACAGGGATACAAAAAGAACGGTCGCGGTCCGATCCGTCATCCCCTGATTTCGTTGCTTTATCCGCCTTTTACATGCGCCGAATTTGTGTCCTAGTTTTTGGACCGATTACGTCCCAACCTATTGACAGGTTTGCCCCATGGTCCCACCTGTTAAGACTTCGTTGATCAATATTCGGTACCGGTCGCAACCAGCCAAGGGACAAGAGGTCAAGGATGGACAGTAACAGGCATTCGGACGAACAAGCCCTGGAAATCCACCCCGGTGGGTCCAAGAGCGCCCTGCCCGGTCGCGGCGGTCTGCGGCGTATCTGGGACGCCACCCTGAATTCGATGCGCGGCATAAGACAGGGTGCCCGGTCGGAAGCGGCTGTCAGACAGGAACTGGTTCTGGGTGGGCTTGGTTTTCTTCTTTCATTTGTTCTCGCCGCCAATATCTGGCAGTGGCTGGCCCTTATCGGCAGCCTGTGTCTGGTATTGACTGCCGAATTCCTGAACACGGCGATCGAGCGGCTCTGTAATCATGTCACCCAGCAACGTCATGATGACATTCGAGATATCAAAGACATCGCATCAGCCGGGGTATTCTTCATGCTGGTTCTGGCCGGACTTGTCTGGCTCGGGGTTCTGCTGAACCGGCTCGGTTTTGTGAGCTAAGACAAATCGAGTTAGATGCGGCCGGCCTTTCCTTCAGGCACTTTCCCCACAAACATATAGCTCAGTAGTTTGTAAGCTAATCTTGCGACCGTGAAGTCCGGTGCGTGCATCCCGGCAATAGGAGCAAGCTCGACTATATCGGCGCCGACAATCCGGCACCGGCTCACCAGGGTGCGCAGACTGTCGAGAGCCTCCTCATAAGTCAGGCCACCGGGTTCCGGTGTTCCCGTCGACGGCATAATCGACGGATCCAGCACATCGACATCAAATGTCAGATAGACCGGACGGTCTCCGATGAAGGAAACGATCTTTTCCAAATCCCAGGCTTTACGATCCCGGGCCAGATAGAACTGCACCCGCTCTCCCGCCGCCGCGGCAAATTCCGCTTCCGCTGCCGACAGGCTGCGAATTCCGAGGGAAACCAGGTCGACACCCGGCGCATCCAGAAGCCGCCGCATGGCTGCAGCATGGGAATACCGATTTCCCTCATAACCATCCCTGAGATCCGCATGGGCATCGAACTGCAGGATCACCAGGTCCGCGTAGCCCTGTAAAAAGGGACGGGCGGCGCCAATGGTCAGGGAATGTTCACCGCCAAGGACGAGAGGAAAATAATGTTCATCGAGGCACATCCGAACCGCTTGCTCAATCTGGTCCAATGCTTTTTCGTGAGATGGATCAGGAGCGATCGGGACATGGGTCGCAAGGGTCATTGAACGGCAGGGCTCGCACCATAACTCCTCGTCAAAAAGCTCAACCTGGTGGCTGGCATCGAGAATGGCCTGAGGTCCCTCTTGGGTTCCGCCCCCGTAACTTACTGACGCTTCAAGGCCGAAAGGAATGACGGCAATGTCCGCACTCCCGCCGTCGCGCATTTCTTGCCGGGAAAGTCCAAGGAATCCCTGTTCAGGCTGTAAAAAGTCCAGCTTGGAATTCACGGACTTGGATCTCCTGTTTACGACTCAAAATTCGGATACGATTGTAAATGGCTAAGCGAACAGACGCCGGGCCCAGCGCCGGGCACTGCGCTCCCGCCAGTTGTCGCGGTGATAGACATCGCTGGCCAGCAGCGGCAACAGGCTGGTGGCTTCGCCAAAGATCATCTGCTCCCTGCCCTGATCCACCTTCCCCCAGGAACTTGCTTCGCGCAGGGTGGAACTCGAGCATGCCCCATCCCGCGGATCGGCGACGGAGATCTGCACGGCGTATTTATGCATGGGCACATCCCGGCCCAGGAGCTCAGCGGCGACGACAATGTCCTGGGTGAAGTTTTTCGGAACGCCTCCCCCGATCATCAACAGGCCGGTGGTTCCCGCATGCATTTTTATCTCGGTCAGTTCGCGGAAGTCGGCAACGGAATCGATCGTTACATGGTCTGCCTTCTGTCGGTGCTGATGCATGACCAGGCCGAATCCGGCGCTCGAATCCGTAAATGCGGGACAGAATATGGGAACATCCTTATCGAAAGCCGTTTCCACCAGGGAACCGTGTTGTTTCGCGTTCTTTTTCAGCCAGCGCCCCATCTCGCGTATAAAAGCCCGTGACGAATAAGGTCCGGGTTCCAGGCTGCCGGCAATGCCGGAGATGGTCCGGTCGCAGATTTTGAGCTCGTCCTCGTCAATATAGGTGTCGTAGATCCGATCGATTCCCAGTTCACGCAATCGGTTGTCATCGGCATCCGCGGTCCCCTGATAGTGACGAAATCCGAGGGCTTCGAAAAAATCCATATCGACAATGCTGGCTCCTGTGGCAACGACCGCATCAACCATATGGTTCTCAACGAGATCCCGGTATATGCGCATACAACCGCCGGCAGAGGTGGAACCGGCAATCGTCAGGATGATCGTGCAATCCTTGTCCCGTACCATCTCGTCAAAGATTTCCGTGCCGCGCGCAAGGTCCCGCGACGTGAACGACATCTTGCCCATGGCGTCGATGATTGGTCGGGCATCGAAACTGGAGATATCA
>JANQOC010000171.1 GCA_028279265.1 Hyphomicrobiales bacterium | reverse complement strand
GCCGACATAAGTATCCTTACGGGAACAATCTCAGTAACCAGCGCTCCTCGAATGGCCAGGTCGGAAGATCGAATTAACCCGGTCATTCCGGTAATCAGCAAAACGCGCATTGGCGTCAGCTGGTCAAACAGCGAAAGAAGGAGCAGGCACAGGGCGAGAAAAAAATATGAGGCGCGCATGATACACAACAGATTCTGGTGCCCGATGCGATCACCGATGGTACCGAATATCGGCGCTATCAGCGTCCCGATATAAAGCAACGACCCGAACAGGGTGAGCATAAATATAGACTCGGTTTGAGCCAGGATGAACCATCCGAGTATCAGGTTCTCCATTTCGAATGCCCACGATGTCGACATGTCTCCCGACCAGAGAAATCGGTAGTTGCGAACGCTCAATAGTCCGCCCAGTCCACCTCGCTCCGATTTGCTCATAAATTGTCTCTGGAAAGACCCTATTGGAACCGGCAATAATCCGGTCGATTGACCCTAAACCGCGGGGAATCCGACGAATTGCGCGTTAAAGAAAGCGCTTCGGTCTGAACTTTGAGATGAAGGAACACCGCAGGTACGCCCCGACCTTAAGCGACCACCGGCACGCCAACACCCACCAGATGGTCCCGGGTCAGTATGGCTTCCAACTGCTCCACGGTCCAGTCCTCAGTACCCTCGGGACGGCTGGGGATGACGAAATAACGCATATCCGCGTTGGAATCGTGCACTCTGATCGTCACTGAATCGGGAATTTCCGTCCCGAACTCCCTTAACACCGATCGTGGTTCAAACACGACCCGGGACCGATAGCTTCGGCTCTTATACCAGGTAGGCGGTTGCCCCATCAGGAATCTCGGATAGCACGAACACAGCGTACACACGATCACATTATGCACCTTGTCCGAGTTTTCCAGGGCGATAATCCTGGACTGATATTCAAGGTCAATACCCATATCCGTAATAGCGGCGCCGGCATCTTCCAATAGTCGCGCCTTGAAATCCTGATCGGTCCAGGCCCTGGCGACAACTTCAGGGCCTCGGTTTGGAAAATCGCCTTCAAACTTTTCAATCATTGTGCGGACTTCACTGGCTTTCAAAAGGCCTTTTTCCTGCAGCAATTCCTGAATGGCCAGGTTCATCTTGTGATGATGGTTGGGACCTTCTCCGCGCTCATCCTCTTTAAAGTGTTCATGATCATGATCGTGGTCGTCAGGCAGTTCTGGCAGGGGTACAATGGGTGTGTCTTTGAACTTTTGTGCAATTTCTTCCATTCTTGCATCAAGATCTTCCTGACTGAAGATATCTCTTTCGACCAGAACCAGTGCCAAGGCTTCGGTCTGACGCTCAAAGTAGCTAATCTGATAGAACCGTTCTCCGAGATCCTCGGCGAGACGCCTCATTTCATCCAGGGTTCCGAGACTACTGTAGCGGGTGATAGCCATGCGCAGAGCATTTGCGTGCATTTCCCAATGGCTCATTCCGTGATCTGTCGTATCAATCGGCTCGAACGGCTCAACACCGCCGATGTCATGTGGACCCATGCCAGGAAGATTTTGATTGGGAATATATGTGTCGCCAGCCATTTTTGTCTCTCGAAAATTGCTATCGGGTTTTGAGGTCGGAACTGTTTTGAGCACTCATAGGTCAGGACTTTTTCGCAATGACTTTATCGCAATCGTGTCGACAGTCCGGCACCTTCCCGCGAATACGGCCAATATCCCGGCGTGCTTTGAGAGCTCACGGAGCGAATACCGACACGAACCTGCAGGAAGTATTATTGTCTCAATTACAGTCGTATACGAAAGCCCTTCCCAGTTCAACAAGGTCATGAACTACGCTGCAGATGGGGCGAACCTCCGGCCGACAAAAGCGCACTGACGGTCACCGTTTTCCCTCAACCGATTAACTCAATCTTCTGTCGCAATGGTTTTGGTTTTCTGGAGAACGAGGGTCATGTAGACCCCAATCAGGCTGATGACTGAGAAAAGAGCGATGGTCAGCGAATAAGGACCTGCCAGCTCCTTGACGATTGCGAACAGGGAGGGCCCGGCCATCACCGCCGTGAAGACCATGGCGGCTACACCCGAAGTCGCCTGAGCGGCACTTGTTCTGTCTGAAATATTGACAATCTCAGCAAACATCAGACCATTCCAGCCGACAGATGCTGCACCAACGATTAAAACAAGTACAGAGATCAGCGTCACATTAACCGGAGACGCACTAATGAGAGGCAGCAAACAGCCGGTCGCGGTGACAATACCAAGTATTCTCAGCATCAGAGCATTTTTGCCAATGCGGTCTGCGGTCCATCCCCATAGAGGCCGGCCAATTCCACCGCCAATTTGCGCCAGGGCGACAATAGATCCTGCAATGATCAGGGAAAGACTCAGTTCTTCCACCAGGTAAGGGCTAAGAAAGGAAAGAATGCAGATCTGCACGCAACTGTAGCACATAGCCATAAAAGCCAGCGCCCTCAATCCGATAGACTGAAATACAAGCGTAAGGGACGTCAGGGGATTGAGAGACATCGAAGAAAATGACTTACGGAACTTCCCGGCAGTGCCCCATTTGCGACCGAGGGCCCAGGTCAGTAACGCGGTCGCGAGACAGGCCACTGCCAGCGTATACCCCGCGGAACGCCAACCGAAACTTTGTGTCATCGCCGGAGTAATCATTGCGGTTAGTAATCCACCTACCGGTGCTCCGCTTTGCTTGATGGAAAAAATCAGGGATCTTCGGCTGGATAGGCTGGCACTTTGCAACAAAATGGCTGAAGCCGGATTTGTAAGCCCGTGTCCAATGCCCATGAACAGTGCGCCAAAGAACATGCCGTAAAGCCCAAACAGGGTTGTACTTAATGCTCCCAATCCGACCAGAAGCATTGCCAGAACCAATGAACGCCGTGCGCCGATTATGACCGTCGCATTCCCGGCATACAGCGAACAAATAGTGGCCGCGAAGTATGCCAGACTAACGTGATACCCTATCGCCGTCGCTGAAAATCCAAACTCCGATGTCACAACCGTGGCCGCTGTGGTATAGAGCAACATCCCCCAGGTTGACGCAGCAAGGGTCACCGTTGTCACCAGCAATTTGGCCAATACGAATGACGGATCTTGCGGGCTTGGAAGCTCCGATCCGTCACCTGCCGTCGTCATTGCGGTGCTTTTGGTCTGCTCTTCTTGCGGCATAGAAAGGCTTGGATTTCTGGAGAGGCGTTATCAGGAACAGGCAACGATTATCTTACCCGTGTTTCGATTAATTGAACTTGATAGCACGAATCGCGGTATTTCCAATTCCTGACCGGTTACCCGGGCGTGTTGTACCCGAATAATTTGGAACTGCGCGAAGAGCCCGGTCGAATGAGAATTTCAGGTTAGCCGAGTGCTACTCACATGTTCAAACGGCCGATAACCACTGCTCCCGGCTGCGCTGGCGGCAGCAAATAGTTGAAATTTTACGGATAGATACCCATTTAAATTTAAACTTTTTGTTAACTGTTGCCCGACCACCACTTCGCAACAAAACTATGCCTAATTTGTTTGTCATGACTGCTTGGGACGAAGCCAGTCAGGTTAACGATACTTGAACCCGGGCCAATGGCCTCGAGAGAGATTAGTTTAAAAGAAGTAGATTGGTGTTTAGAACAGAGTTACAGCCCGCTTTACGATAGCGATTTCGCCCATACCGCAGACGACCGGTAACCTCCGAAACGATCTGTAACTAAAGTAGATCAGGAAGCCCCCAGGGCGCTATTGCCCTGAGCCAGGACCGAGATGAAATTGACAACAAAGTTTGTATCCGGTGTTTTTTCATTCGCGATCTTATTGCTTGCGATTCAAACGAATGTGTACGGGAAAAACCAGAAAGTCGTCCCTTTTTTCACCGCGGAGGAGGCTTATCGGCAGGGGATGGCGGCGTTCCGGGGCGGTTCGATGGAATTGGCTATTCCGGCTCTGAACTACGCCTCTGACAGTGGCTATCGATATGCGGACCTGCCCCTGGCACGCATCTATCAAGAGGGTATCGGAATACCGCGGGACGATGAGAAAGCCTATTATCACTACAAGCAATATGCCTATAAATTTGCAGCCGTGAGTTCGGATCACCATCTAGCAGCGGATGTTGCGAATGCTTTTGTGGCCCTCGGTCTTTACCAGCTTAAAGGAATACCCGAGTCGACCGTCCGCAAGGATCCGAGACTGGCCTTCAAACATTTCAAACATGCGGCAGCAAATCTGAAAGATCCCGTGGCAGGATTTCAACTGGCGCGCATGTACCAGAAGGGCGAAGGTACGAGTAAGAATCTGCGTATGGCCGCGCGCTGGTTTAACTTTTCATACAAAAAGAACCACACCGAATCCCAGGCGATCTTGGGAAATCTGTTCTGGCGTGGAATTGGCGTCCCGCGCAACCGGGCAATCGGACTGGCGCTGCTGAAAATCGCCAATGAGAATGCCCGGGATACAAGCTGTCCCGGTTACAGTGGTGGATCGCAAAGATGGATTGAGAAAGCTTTTCAGAATTTAAATTCTGCTGCGGACCCCAATACATCGGACAGCGCCGATCAATACTTCACGAAATTGTACCGCCCCTGTGACCGGTCCAACGAACTGCCATCCATAAATGGAATCCTCATTAAGAACACCCCGGATCAAGGTTCGGACCCCGGATTGAACCGTGATCGACTGCAGGAAACCGATAGACCGCAGATCGCCAATCCTGATCGTGGCAGGTCGAACACCGGTTTTGGATTTACGAACAATCGCTAATTGATAGTCCGCGGACTGAATTTATTGAGTCCGTTGACCCCGTCGGTTACCTGGTAATCAGACCGCATCCTGCCCTGGTTCCAGACAAGAAATTCTACTCTCCCCGCATTCTCATATTTGTAAGTTAATTGCTTATTCAAAAAGCCGGATTCCGCTTGTATTTCATTTTTGAATTGCTATACCCAGAGGTGGAAGAGTATCTCGCGTGGTCGTGGGCCCGGACTTCAAATCCGGTGGAGGGACGCTAGCGTTCCTTTGGGTTCGACTCCTGCCTCTTCCGCCAATTCCCCTTCATATCGCGAATACACAATTCGTTGGTTCAACCACTGCGCCGGTTTTTTTTGGTGAGAATAGAATGTACAGGTGTGATAGATATTCATTAGACTATCAGCAAGTCCAATAGACAAACTGAATATGAGTGCCTTATAGCTCCATCAAACCCGGCGAAAAAACCCCCAGATGCTAAAAAAGTTCATTGTCAAAAAAAATCACTACTCCGACAGTGTCGCCTTAATGAAATTGTCCGCTGAAATCGAGTCGGCGCCGGGAATTTTGCAGGCAACGGCGATTATGTCGACACCGGCGAACATCGAGATCGCCGCCGCTGCGGGCCTTGTCGACGAAGGACTTCAGGCGCGTCCCACAGACTTACTGGTGGCTGTATGTGCTGATAACGAAAAAGCCGCGGAAGAGGCACTGGAATTAGCTCAGGGCAGGCTGAACAATTCCGCAAGCCGGGGAGTAGCTGCGTCGCAGTCCCGGAAAATGCGACCAAAAAGCATCCAGATGGGCTTTGCCGAACAGCCCGATCTGAATTTTGCCCTGATCAGCTGTCCCGGTGAGTTTGCTGCGGCGGAAGCCGAAAAAGCCCTCAATTTCGGTCTGCATACAATGATTTTTAGTGACAATGTGTCCATTGCCGATGAATTACGTCTCAAACAGTTGGCCCTTGAAAAAGATCTGTTCATGATGGGCCCCGACTGTGGCACGGCGATCATCTCCGGTGTCCCCCTTGGATTTGCAAATGCCGTGAATAAGGGAAATGTCGGTGTCGTTGCGGCATCGGGCACGGGATTGCAACAGGTCACCAGTCTGATTTCTCAGGGTGGCGGTGGTATATCTCATGCCCTGGGAACAGGCGGGCGTGACCTCAGTACAGATATTGGCGGAATTTCCATGTGTCAGGGTATCGAAGCCCTGGCAGCCGACAAAAACACCGAAATCATCGTGATCATATCCAAACCGCCTTCGGAGGAGGTGGCCGAGAAAGTTGTCGCAACGGCCGAAAAAACAGGAAAGCCAACATTCATTTGTTTTCTCGGTGCAGAGAAGGGCACCGGGAAAGGTGAATTGGTGTATGCGGCATCTCTTGCAGAAACGGCCGAAAAGGTCCTTGGGAAATTGGCTTTAGGAGCCCGCACGCCTGCGTCAAATAATGGCTCTCCCCCAGACCTAAAAGATTTTCGCGATGAGCAAGAATTTATACGAGGTGTCTATAGCGGCGGGACATTCTGTTATGAAGCCCAAATCATTCTAAGAGATGCCCTGGGACCTGTCTGGTCAAGCACGCCTCTCGACAAAAGTTACAAGCTTGCCGATTCGATGATGATTCGGGAGCATACGGTCATAGACCTCGGGGATGATGAATTTACTCATGGCCGCCCTCATCCCATGATCGATCATCGGTCGCGCCATGAGCGAATCTTGCAGGAAGCGGAAGATCCGACAACGGCACTAATTCTTTTTGATATTGTTTTGGGATATGGAGCTAATCCGGATCCGGCCGCGGATATGTGTGCTTCCATAAAAGAAGCAAGAGAAGTTGCGGGTCGCGACAATCGCCAGCTGATTTTTGTAGGCTTCGTGTGCGGAACAGATCATGATCCACAAAATCTGAGAGAACAAATTCAGATACTGGAGCAGATGGATGTGATTATCGAAGAGCATAACGCTGCAGCCTCCTATCGCGCGGCTTCAATCGCGAAATCTCTAAAGGAAGTTCGGTTCGGCAAACCTGACGGGAGGGATTGAGACATGCCTGACTTGCCTCGTGAATCCTTGAAAGTCGCCAATGTCGGTCTGGAATTCTTTTCCGAGAACATCGAAACCGCTGGCGGATCGGCAATCCATGTCGACTGGAAACCACCGGGGGACGGAGATGCAGATACGGCGAGAGCTTTGGCCGCGCTTATCAATAACCCCATTGTAGAAGCTGCAAACGAAGTTGCATTCGACCGTTACCATAGTGCGAACCCAGTCGTGGATAGTATCGGTCGGGCTCGTGACGACATTCCGGGAATGGATGGCAGGACCATTCTTCATGCCGGTGCTCCTGTTGCCTGGAAAGATATGTGCGGGCCCATGAAAGGGGCGATCCTCGGTGCCACTGTCTACGAGGGCTGGGCGCAAACGCTCGCTGAAGCGGAGAAAATGGCGGAAAACGGGGAAATTACCTTTGACTCCTGCCATCACCGCAATGCCGTAGGACCAATGGCCGGTATTATCAGCCCGTCAATGCCCGTGTGGAAGGTGACAAACACAGAGCACGGAAACATCGCATACTGCACATTGAACGAAGGGCTTGGCAAAGTGCTGAGATTCGGTGCGAACAGCGAGGAAGTTCTCAAGCGTCTGAACTGGATGGAAAAAGTCCTGGCCCCGACACTGGCAAGCGCACTCGACAATACGGGACCGATTGAGCTGAAGCCCCTGATCGCCCAGGCCTTGCAGATGGGGGACGAAGTACACAATCGCAATGCTGCGGCGTCTTCCCTGCTGTTGAAAAAGCTGATTATCGGCGCGCTCGAGTCCGATGCCGCGCAAAATGACATTAAGAGCATGGCGTCTTTCATTGCCGGGAATGATCACTTTTTTCTCAATCTTTCCATGCCCGCATGTAAGTGCATGCTCGATGCCGCCCATGGCGTGGCCGGCAGTTCCATGGTCACGGCCATGGCGCGCAACGGCGTTATGTTTGGTGTGCGGGTAAGCGGACTTCCGGACATGTGGTTTACATCACCGGCCCCCGTGGTCGATGGCCTATTTTTCCCGGGGTACAGCCGAGATGATGCAGCGGCGGATATTGGCGACAGCGCGATAACGGAAACGGCGGGCCTTGGAGGTTTTGCCATGGCTGCCTCTCCGGCGATTGTCCAATTCGTTGGCGGATCACCTGCGGATGCACTGGCTCAAAGCCTGGCCATGAGACATATCACCATTGGAGCGAACAGCCAGTTCACACTGCCCTCCCTCGATTTTGCACCAAGTGCAGCCGGTATCGATATCAGGAAGGTCGTGGATACGGGAATTTTGCCGACGGTAAACACCGGGATCGCCCACAAGCAAGCTGGCGTAGGTCAAATCGGAGCCGGCATAACATCGGCGCCTTTAGATTGCTTCCTGCAGGCCGTCGAGCCGCTTCATAATTCAATTTCTGGAAATTCGTGAGGCTGTTCCCGGACAGGCTATTGGTCAGAAATTACTATTGACGAGAGAGAAGAATTTTAATTCCTTGCCTGAGTTAAAAAATCTGACAAGGAATGCATCGGAAGAGGAATCAAAGTATGGCAATCAACGTAAGAAAAATTGAAATCAAAAGCGTCAGTGACGCCTCGGGATTAGATGAGTGGATCCAATCCGGGGAGGTTGGCGCAGATGAGATTGTCGCCGTCATCGGCAAGACCGAAGGCAATGGCGGTGTCAACGATTTTACCCGCATATTGTCCGACGAAGCCTTTCGCCGCGTGCTTATGAACCGAGGAACGCGCAGTGAAGCCGATGTCAAAGAAATTCCCATGGTCTGGTCCGGGGGATGTGATGGTGTGATTACACCCCATGCGGTGGCGTTTGCCAGAGATACGCAAACCGGTCCCGAAGATGCTGACCGGCTGGTCATGGGCACCGCCATGAGTGAGGTCCTCCTGCCGGAGGACATTGGTCGCCTGGCAATGGTCGAAAAAGTCGCCGAAGGTGTAAAACTGGCCATGGCAGATGCGGGGATCGAAGATGCGGCTGACGTTCACTATGTGCAAACAAAAACACCTCTTCTGACCGTAGAAACCGTTCAGGATGCGCATTCCAGAGGACAAACCGTTGCCTGTGAGGTGCATGATTCCATGGGTGTATCTAACGGAACGACGGCCCTGGGGATCGCAGTAGCCCTGGGCGAGATTGAAATGCCCAAACAGGAAGATATCTGTCGAAATCTCGACCTTTATTCTGCGGTTGCATCCTGCTCTTCAGGTGTCGAACTGGACCGGGCACAGATTGTCCTCTTTGGGAACAAAAAGGGAGCCGGTGGCCGCTATCGGATAGGACATGCGGTAATGAAAGATGCGCTGCATATGGATGGTATTTACGATGCCATCCGCGATGCGGGACTTGAGCTGCCGGAAAGAGCTCGAGCAGAGGATCTGGGAAACAGGCTGGTTAATTGTTTCATGAAATGCGAAGCGGATCCCACCGCACGCCTGCGCGGGCGGCGGCAAATCATGCTCGATGATTCCGATGTCCATCATCATCGCCATTCCAAAGCCGCTGTCGGCGGAATTGCAGCCGCGGCGATCGGAGATCCCGCCGTATTCGTATCCGTAGATGCCATGCACCAGGGGCCAAAAGGCGGGGGACCTGTTATTGCGATCATCGATATGGAATCGTGAATACAAGAAACAATATTTCTTAATTGAAGAAACAACCAAACAAATGTCGCGATACACGGCCTTTACCGGGTAGAAAGCGAATTCGCCCGGTTGACAATTATCTGAGAGGGCTTGAAACTAGGAAGTTAAACGAACGAATTTATTTCGGCGGCTAACCCGCCATTCAATGATCAATGAAATTTTCTGTCTGGAGCCGGGCAATATGAGTTTGCGCGAATCTAAGTCTTTGACTTTCAGAAAAGGATCTTTGAATGCTAGAAATTTCACCAGAAAAAGTCGCACATGTAATTGTGAAAGCGCGCGAATATGATGCCAAAGTCGCTACATGGTACGACGGTCCGGAAAACTCCGAAGGTGGCGATGACACGGATGCGATCCTCGAAAACCGGCGCGATGATCAGACCCGAAACGAAGTCGCTGCGTTCATTTCCGACCTCAACGAAGATGAACAAGTGCACCTTGTCGCCCTGACCTGGCTGGGGCGCGGCACTTATTCTGAAGACGAATGGAATGAGGCCGTGGATACGGCCCGCCAAGAAGCGGTGAACAAGACGGAGGATTACCTCCTGGGGATTCCGCTTCTTGCCGACTACTTGGAAGAAGGACTGGAAAAACTGGGATTTTCAGTTGAGGATTCTGAAAACAAGATTCTCTAAATATTACAGAGAAACTCATTCTCAAGTCTCAACGATGTACCGCCCCGCCGCAATTGCAGGTAACACCGGATGTCAGGTGTTGAACCCAGCAAAGTCGATCAAAAGAAAATGCGCGGCTGGAAATTTATTCAGACATTGACTTCTCAATCATATCCATAGTCTGCATGGCAGCGAGGCATTGACTCACAGAAGCATTGGGTTCCCGGTTTTCTCTAATCGCCGCAATAAATTCTCGATCCGCTAATTCGATGCCGTTATTTGAAATGGCAACATCGGAAAGATCAATCTGATTGTTTTTACCGTCATAGAGATCATCATAACGCGCGATATAGGTCCCATTGTCACAGATGTAACGGAAATCGGTACCAAGAGGCCCGTCATTGTTGAAGGATAGGGACAAAGTACAAATCGCTCCGCTCTTGGATTTCAAACCAATTGTCATATCCATCGATATTCCGAGCTCCGGATGCTTGGGACCCTGGAGGCCGAAGGCTTCAGTAGCCACCTCTCCAATCTGATATTGAAAAAGATCAATGGTATGGCAGGCATGATGCCACAATAAATGGTCCGTCCAGGTTCGGGGTAACCCGAGGGCGTTCATGTTTGTACGACGAAAAAAGTAAGTCTGTACATTCAACTGCTGTAAACTGATTTCACCCTTTGATATTCGATTGTGTACCCATTGGTGGGAAGGATTGAAACGGCGAACATGATCGACCATCGCAAC
>JANQOC010000167.1 GCA_028279265.1 Hyphomicrobiales bacterium | reverse complement strand
ATCACGGACTCTGCGGTCATCATGCAGTATCTCGATGAGCTGTTCCCTGAGCCGAGAAAGCTTGTTCCCGAGGAGCCTTTGCAACGGGCGCATATGCGTTCCCTGGTTGCCTATATCGACGAGATACCGACGCCGGCGATCCGGTTCCCGTCTTACAACCTGGCCTTTCTGCCGCACTTCAAAAGTATGAGCGAAGAAGAGTTTGTCGCGCTCGCGGAATCAAAACCTCTGCGCAAGGAGTTTTTGCTGACCATGGGCCGTAAGGGATTTTCGGAATCCGAAATGAATGCGGCCATGGACCGGCTGAAAAGGGCTGTCGCCCGCATGCATGACACCATCAGTGCCTGTGGCGGACCCTGGCTCATGGGCGAGCAGTTTACACTGGCGGACATTGCGGTTATGCCGGTGATCGTGCGGCTTGAGGATATAAATCTCACGTCTTTCTGGGACGGCAAACCGACGGTGGCGCAATGGCTGGAGCAGCTCAAAGCGCAGGATGCGTTTGAGCTGACTTATTATCACGGCTCACTGCTGACCGAGAAATATCCGCATTTGCAGGCCGAACTGGCCTGACTAGCTCTTTTCGGGAACTTCCAGGCCCGTCGGAATGGGGACGTCTTCAGGTTCAAGGGAGACACCCGCTGCAAGGGCCACGGTTTCAAGAATGGCCGAAAAATCCGCCTGCAGGTAAGCTTCAGGATCATCCTTGAGTTGGGCGGCCCCAAAGTGCGCCTGCAAGGCTTCCCGGGTCGCTGCCGTAACCGGCATGGGCACGTCCAGTTCGCGTCCGGACTTCAGGCCCAGGTCCAGGTCTTTTCTCAATAGGGGGGGCGTGAAGGTCGTTGTCCAGTCCAGATTGACAAGAGCGTTGGACTTGTAGCGTGTGAATATGGAGCCCATCACACTATTGTTCATGAAGTCGAGAAAGGCATGTCTCGGAACCCCGGCCTTCTGTGCCAGGATGGTAATTTCCGCAAGGTTCTGGATAACCACACCGAGCATGACATTATGGGCGATCTTGCAGAATCTTGCGAGCTCCCCCTCTCCCACATAGGACACGCCGCGCAGGGCAAATGTTTCGAGATAGGGCTTCGCCTGATTGAAGGCCGCCTCAGGACCGGAGGCGACGACACTCAGCTTGCCCGCCTTCACGCATTTGCCGTTGCCGCTGACCGGTGCGGAAATATATTCGGCGCCGCGTTCTGCAAATTTTTCCCGGAAGACAACGGATTCATCGCCGCCGATACTGGAGCAGTCGACAATGATCTTCGGTGCCGCGCTTTCATCTCCGCTCAGAACCCCATTGTCTCCGAACAGGACCTGATTGAGGTCTGTGCCGGTCGAGACCATCGTGAACAGAATGTCGACGGCGCTGAGGTCGGAAGGGTTGTCGACAAGATTGGCTCCCTTCTCGGCCAGGGGTTCCGCTTTGGCGCGGGTTCTGTTCCACAGGGAAACATTGTTTCCAGCATCGACCAGTTTTTCGGCCATTGGATATCCCATGCGGCCCATACCGATCCAGCCCAGACTATGTTTGTTATCCACTTGATTATTCTCCCTGTTTTTCCACTATAAGGCTTTCGTTCCCGAGAATTGTTTCGGCGCAATGACTGTTTCCGATTTTTCAAAATGCTTGGGGAAACACTTCATGCAATCGTTTGTAATTTAGCATTTGAACCAGCGGTTCGCAATGTTTCAGTGACAAGAATCCCTGATGTCTCTTGATTCAGACGACGGTCTGCGGGGAAAGCTCAAGACCTAGTCGAAATCCCGCGACCAGTCTCTGGTTTCAATGATTTCCCGGATACGATTGAGGAACCGCGCTGAATAGGCGCCGTCAAAAGCACGATGATCAAAACACTGACCGACAACACCCAGCAGTCCGGGTACGATTTTTTCATCCTCCCCGCTTCCGGCAATGACCGGGCGCCTCTGGATCGTGTCCGTCGAAAGGATTGCGACCTGCGGCGCATTGATGATCGGAGTCGTCATCAAGGTGTTGAAGCTGCCATTGTTGGAGATCGTATAGGTTCCACCTTCGAATTCCGATGGCGCCAGCTTGCTTTCCCGGGCTTTTTCAACGAGCCGGTGAATGGCGCTGGCAATGCCGGGCACGTTCATCTCGTCGGTGTTGTGAATGACCGGAACGACAAGACCGTCACCGTCCAGGTCAATGGCAATTCCGATATTGATCTCTTTTCCGACAACAAGGTTTTCTCCGTCAAACCTGGCGTTCACATGGGGGAAATCCCGCAAAGCCATTGCCGTTGCCCGCACGATAAACGGCAGGAAGGTTAGCGATGTTCCATGACGCTCTTTGTAGGAGTCCTTGTGCTCAAGGCGCGTTTTGTTGAGCGCGGTGAAATTAATTTCCACGGCCTGATAGACATGGGGCGCTGTTTGCCAGGATGCCGTCAGGCGTTCGGCGGTGATTTTCCTAAACCGGTTGAGTTCCACAACCTGATCATGGGGTCCCGGTGTTACCTTCAGGAATTCCGGTTTTTCCGCCGCAACGCTTGTTGACTGTCCACTGTTCAGGAATTCAAGGACATCTTTTTTCGCAACCCGGCTGCCGCCCCTTGAAAGTACGGTCGATGAAAGTCTGGCCGCATCGATCCCATTGGTCTGGATCATGCGTTTCGCGACGGGTGTCAGTTTTATTCCGTCGGGAATTTTTGCCGCAATACGAACCAGCGCCGGTGTTTTAACTTCATTGAATGGGTCGAGATGACCTGATGCCGGCTGACTCGTGGGACGAAAACGTTCCAGGTCCATGGAAGGCGTTGTTGGTTTCGGGGCTTCCTGTTTCGGAGATGTGCCGCCCGTTCCGCCGCCGATACGCGCGACGATCGTGCCCACGGGGCCGGCCTCGCCTTCCGCGATAACGATGTCCGACAGAATACCGGCTACCGTGGCCTCAACTTCCATTGTTGCCTTGTCGGTTTCGACTTCGAACAGTTTTTCACCGGCGGCAACCTGATCACCTACGGATTTATACCAGGTGCTGATCTTGCCTTCGGCAACCGTCTCACCCAGTTGCGGCATCAATATATCTTCCGCGCCGCCGGTACCGTTGTCACCTGCAGGCTTCTCTTCGACTGAAGTTGCGGTAGATTTACCGGCCGAATCGGCACTGTCGGATATAACCGCAATGACGGTTCCGACAGCAGCGGTTTCGCCTGCGGTAAAGTTTACATCCGTTAGAAAACCGGACTCAGTCGCCTCGACTTCCATCGTTGCCTTGTCGGTTTCAACTTCAAAAAGTGTGTCGCCGGCTTCGACCTTGTCGCCGACATTCTTGTACCAGGTGCTGATTTTTCCTTCGGCAACCGTTTCGCCGAGCTGCGGCATCAATACTTCCATTGCAGCAGTTCCCGTCAATTCATCGTTGTTTGTATTTTGGCAAAAATCCGGTCGACCGAAGGCAGGGCCAGATCTTCCAGATTGTCCGCGGCCGGCAACGGAATGTGCGGCGTGGTAATGCGGATGAGGGGACCGTCGAGATCATAAAAGGCCTCGTCGGCAATGATCGAGGTTATCTCGGCGCCCCATCCGCACAGGCGCGGATTTTCTTCAACCGTGTACAGTCGTCCGGTTTTGGCAACGGATGTCAGTATTGTCTGCATATCCAGGGGAACCAACGACCTGACATCAATGACCTCGCAGTCTATACCTGCTTCGTTGCTGAGTTTCTCCGCTGCCTCAAGGGCGCGGGGAACCATTAAGGCGAGGGCCAGTATCGTCGCATCCTTGCCCTGGCGAACGATTTTGGCGGTCCCCAGCTGGTCGACAATTTCACCGTCGGGAACTTCACCCTTGGTCGCATAAAGCGATTTATGCTCGAAGAATATGACTGGATCCGGATCTCGAACCGACGCTGCCAAAAGGCCGACAACATCGCTGGGAGACGAAGGCGCGACGACTTTCAGTCCCGGTATCATCATCGCCCAGTTTTCAACGCTTTGACTGTGCTGAGCGCCGAAACGCGAGCCACCGCCATTACCTGTGCGAACGACGAGGGGGCACTTAACCTGTCCATTGGTCATATAACGCGATTTTGGAAACTCGTTGGCGATATAGTCGAAACAGACGGCGATAAAATCCGAAAACATGATTTCCGCGATCGGTTTCAGCCCGGTCATGGCCGCCCCCATGGCGGCGCCCAAAATCGCCTGCTCGGAGATTGGCGTGTCCCGGACCCTCAGGGGACCGAATTTATCGATCAATCCCTCGGTGGCTTTGAAAACACCTCCGGCCGCAGCGACATCTTCACCGAGAAAGACAACATCATTGTCTCTCTCCATTTCCTGGGCGATGCCCCGGGCAACCGCTTCGCGATAAGTTAGTTCCGCCATGCCCAGCCTCCATCAGCATAGACATCGGTCGCCAGAATATCTTCAGGCGGTATCGGTGCCGCTTTACACTTTTCGGTCGCTTCGTCTATGCGTTTCATTGAGTTTTCTTCGATTTCCTTGATCTGCTCTTCGCTTATGCCGAACTGGGCTAACCGCTCGCGATAGATTTTGATTGGATCCCGTTCTTTCCATTTTTCCAACTCACCTTCAGGCCGGTACTTGGCCGGATCGGCCCGGGAGTGACCGCTATGCCGGTAGGTCAGGGCCTCTATCAGCGACGGGCCGCCGCCTTCCCGGGCTTTGTCAAAGGCCGTTTTCATCGTCCGATAAACGATATCTGCATCATTGCCGTCGATGACGATGCTCTCCAGCCCGTAGGCACAGGCCCGATCTGCGGCTGGATGCTCAACGGCCGTCACTTCGCTGATCGGCGTGTATTCCATGTACAGATTGTTTTCGCAAACGAACACCACGGGCAGTTTCCAGATGACGGCGAAATTCAGGGCTTCATGGAAGGCGCCGATATTCGTCGTGCCGTCGCCGAAAAAGCAAACGGACACATCCTTGTCGCCCCGGTACTGGGCCCGCCAGGCGGCGCCACAGGCAATGGGGAGGTGCGCGCCGATGATCGCATAACTGCCCATGACCCCGTGTTCAACGGAAGTCAGGTGCATGGAGCCGCCTTTTCCGCGCATCAGCCCATTGTCTTTTTGCATCAATTCACCAAGCACCTGTTCGGAAGGAACGCCCCGCGCCAGCGTATGGGCGTGGCCGCGATAGGTGCAGAAGCTCAGATCGTTAGGCTCCATGGCGACGGCAACACCGGCCGCAATGGCTTCCTGACCCAGGGACAGGTGGCTGGTTCCCTTGACGAGGTTCTGGAGAAACAGATCGTAGGCACGTTGTTCGGCGTTCCGGATTTCGACCTGCAAGCGATACAGTTCGAGCCGGTTTTCCGTACCGATATCGTCATTTGCAAGCGATGACGCCGATTGATTTACTTCGTTTTGCATGTTGGAAATTTTTGTTTTGTTGAGAGACAAAGTTGAGCGACTTCCACCCGATCAGGTAACTGTCCGGGTGGAAGCCAAATTTCGATAAGCCTTAGTATCGATGGGCGATCGGCAGTTCTTCCGCGGGGAACAGGCTGATGAGGCGGCATCCATCGTTGGTCACCACGACTTCTTCCTCGATGCGCGCACCCGAGAAGCCATCGGTCGCCGGGCAGAAGGTCTCAAGGGCAAAGACCATGCCTTCCTTGATTTCCATCGGATTTTCTAGGGAAACGAGACGGCTGATGATCGGTCGTTCATGGATGGAAGTTCCGAGTCCGTGGCCGAATTGCAATCCAAAGGCATCGAGTTCACTTGGAAAACCGAACTCCTCGGCCTTTGGCCAGACCTCGGCAACTTTATCCGTCGACACGCCCGGTTTAATCAGCTGGATTGCCGAATCGACCCATTCGCGTGCCTTCTTGTAGGCGTCGTGCTGTGCCGGGGTCGCCGTTCCGACGTTGAATGTACGGTAGTAGCATGTCCGGTATCCCATATAGGATTGCAGCACATCAAAATAGGCCTGGTCACCCGGCCTGATCATGCGGTCGGAAAAATTATGGGGATGCGGGCTGCACCGTTCGCCGGAAATGGCGTTGATCGCTTCAACATCATCAGAACCAAGCTCGTAAAGCAGCTTGTTGGCTTTGGCGACGATGTCGTTTTCGCGAACACCCGGCTTCAGCTCTTCGGAAATCATGTGATAAACCGCATCGACCATGGCCGCGGCACGGTTCAGCAGCGCAATTTCGTCCGCATTCTTGATCTCTCGGGCTTCGAGCATAATCTGCTGGCCGTCGACAATCTTAATGCCCTGTTTTTCAAGTTCGTGCTGAAACGCAGGTTCGATCAGGTCCACGCCGACCGGAGCGTCGGCGACGCCATTTTCCTTTAAAATCGCGGCGAATTCCTTGGCGTGATATTCCATCAGTCCAAAGTGCGGCGGAATGGTGCCCCGCAAGCCCAGATTACCGGCCCGGCAATTGTCCGGCTGTAACCACGGCATGTAAAGTTTGTGGTGATAGGCGGCGGATCCGAAATCCCATAAAATCGGATCGCCATCGCCGGGCAGCATGGCAAAAGACGTCATCTTGTCCCGGGACCATTCGCCGATCTTCGAACTCGTGAGGTAACGGACATTGTTGGGATCCAGCATCAGCAAAGCGCCGCAATCTGAATTCTTGAGCGCCTGGCGAGTCCTGGCCAGTCGGTAATCATGCATTCTTCTGAAGTCGACACGTTGCTCCGTATCGACATTCATGGCGCCAAATGAGGGAATTGCCCGGTCCCAATTATATTGGGGGTTCAGGGCGACCGCTTCCGCTTCAGGATCGACACCGGATGATTTAACTTCTTTAGGTTCTAGTGCATCTATGGACATAACGGATTACTTCCTCCCGAAATTTTGCCGCGGTCATCTTCATCGGGTCTTGATTTCAAATCGCCAATGACCGGCGTTTAAATTGTTAAACTAACAGGCACTATAGCCCAGAAACAAATTCTATGCAATCGATTGCATAAAATTAATTTCCGGGCGTAAATTCGATCCCCGGACACCCGGATTCCAGGATTTTTCCGGCCCGTCGTCATGGCGTGTCGCAGCGGGATCAATTGCCATGGCAATTATCTTAATTGGTGCAGGAGAGGCATTCAATTCGATTTATTCCGACAAATCGGCGGGCACCGGGCTTCGGCCTATTTTCTGAACTGGCTGCCCAGAACGCCGCTTGGAATTTGAGAGGCAAACCAGAGAACGATGATCGCGAAAGCAATCGAACTCAGCAAAAACGTAATCGTATAGTCAAAATAGTCGATCATATGTCCGATCAAACTCGCCCCGACAGACTGTCCCAGAAAAATAGCGGAAGAGAAGAGCGCCATTACGATACCACGATTGGCCGGAGAAGCTTCCGAGGCCTTGGTTTGCAGGGTGTTGTGCATCATGTAGAACCCGAAACCCAAAAATCCCATAAGAAAACCGAGGGGCCAGGTTGTTCCGATAAAAGCGAATATCAAAATCGTCAAACTAACGGTGAAGCCGCCGATCAGGACAAATTGAATCTCATTGAAGTATTTAACAAACTGTTTGACGAGGGACGTATAGACCAGGCCACCGATACCAAAGCAACCCAGCAGCAATCCAACGGTCAGGTAGCTGGTGCCGAAACGATTTTGGATGAGTGCTCCGAGAAATGCCGAGGATCCGAAAAATACAATTCCTTCGATGAAGGTAATGGCGCAAACACTTTGAACGGATTTTTGGCGAAACACGCTGAGATAGTTGGACAGGCTAAGTGAAGTTTCGGAATCCATCTTCCTTGGCGTTGGGGACCTGAAACTGTATGCGGCAATGGACAATCCGGATAAAAATGCGACGGCGCCGTAAACAATGAAAACGGCTTGCCAGCCAATCCAGTCAATTATCAGGCCGCCGAACATGCCGCCGAAGAAAGTGCCGAACATAATGCCCGTCAGGTATCGGCCAATGGCGGCCTGCCGGAACTGGTAAGCGACATTGTCGGCAATGTGCGCCATTGAAATTGAAACACAGGCGGATATGAAGACGCCGGTAAGAAACCGGAATACCGAGAGTGTCGTCAGGTTGTCGGCAAATCCGCACAATATGGTGCAGATCCCCCCCATCATGGCGCCGATCGAAATGATCTTCAACTTGCCAAAGCGATCAGCAAGTCCGCCATGGATAAGAGTGGACAGTCCAAAGCCAATGGCAAACCCGGTAACAATGACTGAGATCTCACCGGCGCT
>JANQOC010000165.1 GCA_028279265.1 Hyphomicrobiales bacterium | reverse complement strand
CGATTTTGGAACACGGTCCACTCATGGGCATGGCGCGGATTTGAAGTTTCAAAAAGGACGTATCGTGATTTCGTTTTCATGAGAGCGGGAAAAACCTTGTCCATATCGATGTCGCAGACATGGGGGCCTTCATAGTTACCCCAGCAGATGTGGACACGGATCCGGTCTTCGGGAACATTTCTGAGCGCATGGTTGAGAACCTCAACATGAGCTTCGGCAATCTTGACAAATTCCTCATCGGTTGCGTCTGGAAAAAGCACATGACGACCCAAAGCGAGATCCGGGCAGTCAAGTTGAATATCAAGACCTGCCTCGGTGATTGTCTCATATTCCGAGGCCATGACATCGGCTAGAGCTGACAGATAGTCTTCATGGGAACCGTAATAGTCGTTCGGTAAAAACTGGGCAATGACACCGGGAGAGGCCGCATTCATGAACGCGCGATCAATCCCGTTTGCTTCCTGGGCGGCCTTCAGGTTGGCTATATCAAATTCCAGTTCACCATTGTCTTTTGCCGTGACAGGTCCGGTGCAGCAGGGGCGTGAATACTGGGGTGTCCCGCCCTGTTCAGCCAAACGTTTAAGAAATTCGGGGAAGAGTTTGAGATCCGCCGGAGCTCGGCGGGGACTGTCTCCCGAAAAGCCCGTATATCTGTCTTTGACATAAGTCGCATAAGATATTTTGGAGGTTTCGCCGTCGGAAACAATGTCGATTCCAACATCTTTCTGGCGCCGCACGATTTCGTCAACCGCATTTGTCATGCAGTCCTTGAAAGCGTCGCTGTCGTAAGCCTCATTGTTTTCTTTAGCAAAAATAAAGTCCGCGACATCCTGACTGCGGGGCAGTGATCCGACATGGGTGGTCAACACTCTAGACATACTGATTTTCCTCTAGCTCGCGGGGCGCCAGGTCTGTCCCGGAGGATCATCGGTATTGCGGACACGGAACAAGCTGGCTTCTCCGGTTTGGGCCGGGGTCAATTTTCGGCGTATTCCCGGTGGTACCGCGCAAGTGTCACCGGGGTCGAGAACTTTCTCGCCTTCGTCCCACAACAGTTTCCAGTGACCGCGCATCACCATAAGAATTTCATGACGGGATGTCTCATAGAATTCATCGGCAAGTGACCCGCGCGTAACGAAATCCATTTCGAATCCGGGTCGATCCCTGAGCATGGCGTCCGGTCCGATGATCTTGGCCGGTTGGGATTGTGCCAGTGACATCATATCCCAATAGCGGGCGACATAGTTTGGAATGACCTCCCTGGATTTAGGCTCCGGAAACGCTTTGAGTTGCTCGTCGTTTAACAGGGGCATCGGTTTGATATTGTCCGGCATCTGTTCGCCGTTGGTCGTATTGTAGAGAACACCATTTTCTCCGAGAATTAATCCGTGCCCCTTTGCATCTTCGATGACTTGCGGTGCCCAGACAACGCCGCCGCCGCTGTCGTCTCCGCCGAGAACGGCCATGATCATTCCATAGTCCGCGCCAATATTTTCAAAGCCGCGAAAAATCCCCGTGGGAATGTTAAAGAGATCGCCTTCTTCCAGGACCACTTCTCCTGCATCGCCCCACCGCCCCCAGAAAAAGCGCCAACGTCCCTTTAAAACAAAGAACACTTCTGCCGTATGGTGTGAATGGAGGGAATTTCGGCATTTCGGGGGTTGTCCGGCGGCGCCAATATTGAACCCCGGCGTCTCTCTTATATGCACGTATTGATCGGGATTCTCTGCAACTCCCGCACCGATAATGGTGAAATTCTCTTTTTCATTGGAACCCGGCGTATGTGCATCGATAAAAGCACTTCGGCAGGGACGCAAATGACCGTGGCGGACAATTCTTTGTTCCATTTCTGCAGGTGTCATCCGTTTATCCCGTTTTTAATATGATTTGTTTCCAGATAGCGATTTCATCAAAAAGTACGAATTCTCTCTTCAATCCCCGAGGGCCAAACTCGGCGTGGCTCATGCCTAGAATATAGACAGGGGCATTGGTCGGCGGACCAAACAGGCCCCAGCCCTCGTGTCGCCCCTCGAGAGTCCAGCGCAAGGCCGTGCAAGGGGGGTGCTCGGGGTCCCGTCGCCCGATGCGATGATGGAAATTCAGATTGGCATTGGGAAAGGAAGCACGAAGCCCGGCCCAGAACTGTTCGATGTCAGCCCAGCCGTGAAGGGTCAGCCCGCCCGGTATCTCCTGCTGGCAGGCCCGGTCATAGGATTTTGAAACCGTTGCCAGTTCCGCGTTGAATAACCGGGTCAAAATATCTTCATGGCGCTGGGCGAGTTCGCTGTCGTCTCCAGATCCCTGATATGCCCCTTGGAGGTCCGTTTCCGCCGAAAGCGGTGGGGTGCAATGATCGCGTCCTCCGTCCCGCTCAATCAGGTCTCGCACGAAGTCCCGGGGATCAAGATTGAGCTGCCGCAGAATAGCGCCGTGATCCCGGACCAGCCATTCATCATAGACCCGGTGTTCCTTGACGGCACAATCAGCTATCGTGCGGAAATAGACACGCTTTCCGGTTGCCTCTCCAAACAAGCCAGTTCCAAGATGAGTGGCGGTTGAAAATATCCTGTGTGACGACAGCAGACCGTGCGCATCCGAATCCAGCCAGATTACATCTTCTCCCAGGAGCTGGCGATCAGGGAATTCGGCTAAGGTCGCCAATGTCGACGAGACAACAGCCTCATTGCCGACGGTGACAGAGCCGGCACTGCGCATGATGACATCGCTCGCATAGTAATCTCGAATGCGTTCGACTTGGCGCTCTTCCCAGATTTCCCAGGTAATTTCGAGAATAAACTGCGGAAAATCCCAATCTGTCTTGGTGACTCCGTGCATTAGACTACCGACCACCCCCTAGTTCATGGGGTACTGAACCCATAGACCCAGCAAGTTGACCTTTGCATTCGTATGCAATGAACGGCGCCGGAGTATCGTCTCTTAAAAAAGATGTTCTTTGGCTCATTTCGGGAGTCTCTCTCCGGATTTGGCATCAAAGAGATAGATATGCTGCTTGTCGAGTGTGATGCCGACGGGTTCGTCGATCTCTTTGGTCAGATATCGGTCTCCCTTGGCGATAATGCGCTGCTTATTGAACTGGCAGGTAATCTGAA
>JANQOC010000162.1 GCA_028279265.1 Hyphomicrobiales bacterium | reverse complement strand
ATAATGATCGCCATAAGCCGCGGCAGCAGGCTCGGATTATTCATGAGGCCCTGAAACACAGGGGCGTCCATCGACCGCTCATTGTCGGACATTCTCTCGGCGGAGCCGTCGCACTGGCCTATGCGCTGGAATATCCCGATAATATCGACGGACTATTGTTCCTGTCAGGTGTTTCCCACAGTTGGCCCGGCGGTGTCGATCTTCGTCACCACGTTGTTTTACAGCCCATGATCGGCCGACTTGTCTCCTGGACCGTTCTCGTGCCCGCTTATTTGATGAGCGTTACGGCCGGTATTACATCGGCTTTCGATCCGAACGCGGCGCCGGCGGACTATCGCAGCAGGTCAGCCATGGATCTCTATGCGCGACCGGAGAGTTTTCGAGCCAATGCCCGGGAGCTTGTGCATCTGAAAGAAGCCGTGACCGAGATGTCTGCATTTTATACGGGCCTGAAAACGCCCCTCATTGCGGTTGATGGTTCCAAGGATGAGATCGTTTCCGCCGCGATCCACACGGAACCCCTCATGGAAAAGATCAAGAACTCGGAGACGATTACACTGGACGGGATCGGCCACATGCCCCATGTCGCCGCCACCGATGAGGTCATTCGCAGTATTCACGCCCTGGCGCGAAAAAGCGAATTGTCAAAACAAGAGTAACGTGGGTGTCCCGGTCCGGAGATTTGATGCCGCCCAACAAACTCAACCATGACGTATAAGACAGAAAATTCTGCCGCTCTTATGGACACGGCAAGTCCGACCGCGAAGGGTCAGCATGCCCTGCCGGACAGTTTTGTTGAAACATTTAGGCGGCTTCATTGAATAGCGTTTGCATAATCTTCCGCGGTGTACGAAAAATTTTCCCGAAGCCACCCAGCGACCTTTGTACTTTTGTATCGAGCTGATTTTTTTCGTTCTTCGCGGCTTCTTTTTGCTCCGCTTCTGGACGGTGGAGACAGCTTTCGCTTTTGAAGATTCAGTTTCTGCTATCTGACTGTCCGCTCCGGCCAGGTACGGCTGAACCTCATTGGCCGCTGTCACCCGCCGATTAGTTGCGAGAGGTATCGCGTCTGTTTGGATGTCATGGATGGACAAGATACGGCGCGGCTCCTGGATGAGGTCAGGTATTGCGCGATGCCGGGCCTGAACAGACTGATTTTCCGGAGAAAGCAATCCCGCGAGTTTCCTATCTTTCTTACCCAGGTCCGCATGCAGTTGTTCATTCTCGTTCTGGAGATTGGTGAGCTCCTTCTCCAGCTTTTCAATACGCTCTTGGAATGACGCCTGTTTCCGGGACTGATCCCTGAGTTTTTGCCTGGCCTTGGAAAGTTGTTGGCGGGCATCGCGATTTGTTTTTTCCAGATGCGCCAGTTCGCGATTTACTTTTAGAATTTGTTTGAGGTGTTTCTCGCCTCCCGGACTTTCTTGACCCTTGATCTGTTTTGTGGGCGAAGCCAGGGGCTGTTTGGATTCGGGCGTAAAATTTTCTTGGAGTGCAGCGGAAGATGGATTGGATTCTGCGACTTCCGTATAAATCCAGATTGAACTCAGGATTACAGCGGCAGCGGAAAACCCCGCCGCAAACACGCGAAACGAACGTAACATATTGGCCCCACAAATACGCACCTAAACTAATCGTGCAAGTTTACTTGCAACGTCCGGGACAGCAAACCCAGTTCAGACGAGGTACAGAATTTTCTCGCCACTGCGTTGCATTTTTAGCGATGGGTGCAGGATTATCGGGAAGAGGAAAACGCCTTATTTCCCGGATTACCGACCTTTTTTAAAGTTCAACAATTGAGCCATGTTGAAAAATTATTTGGCCCATCAGGAGTAGATCAGGTTCCAGGAAAACCGAAGAACAACCAAAACAAGGTAGAGAGCGAAAAGCAGTTTCAGCTTTGACTTGTCCATGGCATGGGCGAGACGAACACCCAGGGGAGCGGACAGCACACTCAGCGGAATGATAATGGCCGCACCGACTACGCTGACGAAACCGAGGGAATATGGCGGTAGCCCCGGGACATTCCAGCCGGCCCAGATAAATCCGATCATTGCCGGAATGGTAATAATCGGTCCCACGGTCGCTGCCGTGGCTATGGCCGATTGAATGGGCCGCCCATAGAGCGTCATGAGTGAAGTGACAAATACACCGCCACCTATGCTCAACAGGGTCGACAGTCCACCGACAAATGTTCCATAGAGCCTGAGGATGTATCGATGGGGCAGCGATCCGGAAAGGCGCCAGCTTTCCTTGCCAAAGGCGAAATAGAACGCCATGAAGCTTGCGAACACGATCCAGACAATGATCAGGGCATCCCCTTGGGAATATTTGGCAATGATCGCCCCGATGAAAACACCCAGCACTAGCGGTAGGGACAGATTTTTGACGAGATTTGCATCAACGGCGCCCCGGGCGTTGTGCGAGAAAGCGCTCATGATTGTTGTTGGCACGATCACCGCGGTCGATGTCCCGATGGCCAGATGTATTCGCAGTTGGTCCGCCACGCCGATAATTCCGAAGACTTCGAACAGAATGGGCACCAGAACACTACCGCCGCCGATCCCCAGAAGTCCGGATACGAAACCGGACCCAATGCCGCTGAGCGCGAGGATGGTGACCAGGACAAGTGTATTTTCGATCTCCATGAGGTTTTGATTGCTTTTCCGGTTGCGGGCAAATATCTGTTCTTTGTTCTTAAGCCATTGGTGCTTTAGCCCATAGCTCCGGGAGAAACAATTACTTTGGAATGAAATAGGCGCAATGGCCTTTCTTTTTACACCACGCGTGAACTCGTTTGCGGTAAAAAGAGTTGAGTTAACGGGATCAGCTGTTGCGGTCAAAACCGTTCCGGTGGGATCCGTGTTTGCAGCCCGGCAATTATAACCAGGAAGCAGTCAGATGTATTACAGCATAGATGAGGGGACAGAAAATGAGCGTGACCAGGTGCGGGAGCTCCTGGGACCCCTTGGAAAAATCAGCGGAACCGTGGAAGACAAGATCATTACCGCGTGGACCAGTGCCTGGAAAAGCAGCCCCTATGAAGCTCTTGCCGACGCCCCTTATTCCAACCATGCTCCGGAAATACGATTGATGGATCATGTCAGGGATGTCAATCATTTCGGGATCAGGTTTGCCCAGGACGCGCAAAAACACTGGAACTGCGATTATGATGCTGAAGAACTCGCCTGTATTCTTGCCCTGCACGATGTGGACAAGCCCCTGATGTTCACGCGCCGGGGCAATCAAGTCGAGAAGTCTGAGATTTCGAAAAATATTCAACATGGTGTCCTCGGAGCTATGATTTTGACCGAGCTGGGACTTTCACAACGCGTTATCAACACGGTTGCGACCCATGCGGTGAACAGTCCGTTCCATGGAGAAAATTTCTATGCCTTTGTCTTGAATTATGCGGATATGTTTGCTTCAGACTATGCGCTCATGCAAGAAGGGCACGTTCCTTACTATCAGAAGTAAACGATAATCCGAGCGATAATCCGATAGAGTCTAAAAAATTAGTGGAACCGGTTCGGGGCCCATTCTTTAGGACGGAGAGGAAACATTGATCCATGCCAAAACGCAGATTTGTTCAATGCGATGTTTTCACCGAAAAACCGGCGCGGGGAAACGGTTTGGCCGTTGTTGTCGATAGTGAGGGCCTGACCGATACGGACATGCAGGCCTTTGCTGCCTGGACCAACCTTGCGGAAACCACATTTTTATTGCCGCCGCAGGACAACAAGGCCGACTATCGGGTTCGCATATTTACGCCCAACCGGGAAATGCCGTTTGCCGGTCATCCAACACTTGGCAGTTGCGCCGCCTGGCTCCATACGGGCGGGCAACCGAAACAATCCGGTCAAGTCTGGCAGGAGTGTGAGATCGGGCTCGTTGAAATAGATAATTCGGGCGACGTGCCGGGCTTTATTGCACCGCCGACCGAAATCAAAGCGCTTGATCGTGCCTCCCGTTCGCGCATTGTGCAGGCAATGGGAATTGACGAGAGCGCCATCGTCAGCTCGGCCTATCTGAAGAACGGGCCAGCCTGGGAGGCCTTTGAGTTGGATAGCGCCGCCCGTGTTCTTGAAATCGACTCCGCCGTTGTGTCATGGCCCGAATTTGACTCTATCGGACTGATCGGGGCTTATCCGGCCGGGGCCGAATGCGACTATGAGGTTCGGATGCTGGCCCCTTCGAGCGGCATGAGCGAAGATCCGATTACCGGGTCACTGAACGCTGCACTGGCCTGTTGGCTGCGGGATCGGGAGAATCTTTCGAGATCCATAATTGTCTCACAAGGGACGCGCATCAACAGGGAAGGGCGTGTTTTCATAACTCCTGACCAGGATAATCCGGATCGTATTCTTATTGGTGGCAAGACCCAGATCCTCATCGAAGGTACGGTAGACATTTAAGGGTAGGGACGAGGGGCAAACATGGCGCAGCCGGATTTCGATTCCTATCGCAGGTTTGCGATTTACTACGTTCCTCGCAGGCGGACACCCCTGGCGCAGTTCGGGCGGGAATGGCTCGGCGTCGATATCGAAACGGGAAATGTCGATCCGGCACCGAACTCTTACGTTGATTCTCCACGAAAATACGGATTTCACGGCACCCTCAAAGCGCCGATGCGTCTGAAGCCGGGTGTGAAAGTTTCCGCGGTTGTTGAGGCTGTCGAGGCTTTGTCATCGCGCCTTTCACCTGTAACCCTGTCGCCATTGACATTGAAAACACTCAATGGATTTCTGGCTCTGGTACCCCAGGAACAACAGGTGGGGAATGTTGGAAAACTGAGTGAACTGGCCTGGGCCTGTGTCACCGAGCTTGATTCCTTTCGCGCTCCATTGACAAATGAGGAACGCGAAAAACGTAAAAATCTGACGCCGGAACAACAACAAAACCTGGAAAGTTGGGGCTACCCGTTCGTCGATAAGGATTTCAGGTTTCATATGACCGTGACGTCGATGCTTGATGACGATAATCTCCAAAAGGCCCGGGTTTTGGTAACACCTGCCTTGAGCTATATCGAGGCCGAACCTGTTGTTCTGGACGCCCTCTCCATTGTTGGGGATCCAGGAAATTCAGGAAACTTTCGGCTTCTCGAAAGATTTGATCTGACGGCATCGAATTAAATCCGCAGTGCTGTGGTCCCGGCGAAAACCGGGGAAAAATCCGAGTACAGATTTATTCCGGATAGAAAAGGCCAGTCTTGCAATAGCGGCAACAGCAATTCTCATTCACACGCATCGATAGAGCAAAAAAAGTGGCGATCCCGGAAATCCGCAAATCCGGGATCGCTTTGCCGGCAGGGACGGGGCCGGTTTTTTGTCGATCATGGGGGAAATCGACATACTCGTTCGTCGCGCGGCGCCGAAAGAAGGTTCAACAAAAAGAAAAATTTTTTTTGTGCCCCCGGCATGAAAAAAGAGAGCACAGGAACTGACTAGATGAGTTCGTCGGAACGGTCGTCCGTTTCGCCGAACCGTTTCAATACGGCCGGCCGTGTTCCTTCATATATTTTCGGCAGCCCCTCGGCAATTTTTGAATTTTCCCGCTCGAAAAGACTTTCACCGGCGAGATTGCTTTCAACGATAAACGGTCCAAAATTTTCGACTTCGATGACCCAGATCGCCTGGGCGAGTCCCAGTTCATCGGCCCAGTGAACGTTACGGACTTTCTTGACGCCGCGTCCGAGCAGGGCGCCCGTGCCATACCCGACTGTCGTGAGGTATATGGCGCCCCGGGGAACAAAGTAATTGCGATAGTCCTCAGGGGCCATGCCCCCCTTGCCGATTATGAGCTTGGCATCTGACACTTCGAGAAACTTATCGATCCATTTTGTAAAGCGGAACGAGGCCGTCGCCGTGACGGCGCCGAGATTGTATTCACCTTCTCTATCTCCCGGGGCCGCCGCCGGAGAGCAATGAAAGCTTGCGGCACTTGCTTTGACAACATCGTCTGGCAGGGGGCACTTGTCATCAACGACCTTCTTGTAAACGCCCTCGCGGCCGGTATAAACCACGCCGTCGAGATAGACGATATCGCCGATGTTCAGTTTTTGCAGATCCGCAGGTTTCGGACTTGTGTTCAGGCGGATTTTTTCAAATTTTTTGCTGGTTGCCATTCAACCGTCTCCCGTCGCTGATAAGGGGTGAACCATTCCGGATCCGTTCGGTATTCCACTGTGCCATCTTGATGAATGCGGGCGCAGGCTCTTCTGGAGGACAGGCAGAACGCATGCACGCTCATTTGCATCCCACCGGTGTGGCAATACCCGACTTCAATGTGGCAATCGATGACCATGGACTTGCCGACAAATCCCATGGCGCCCATGCCGATATTGTTTCCCAGTTCCTTGAACTCTTCCTCGAGTTCGGCAATCTTGGGATCCGGATTGCGGTCGCCGACCGTTCGCAGACACGCGGCCCGTTTCCCAAGCACCATGCACGTGTCCTTGGATCCGCCGAGGCCAATGCCGATGATTGCCGGCTGACAGGATAGGCCGCGCTTTCCAAAGGCGACGAGGGAATCCAGGTAAAAGCGCTTGATACCCTCGATACCGTCGCTGGGGAACAGCATGCGGTAATCCGTTCCGAAGAGCCCGCCTTTATGAACCGTCGTCAGATCGATCCATTGACCTTCGGGTTCAAAGGCATATTCGATTTCCGGGGCATTGATTCCCACATTGTTGTTGTGATCGGTGCGCCATAGGGGATGCACGCGATTCGGTCGCAGGGGAACCCCGTTGGTGGCCTCGGCCGTGGCGCTCCTCAGGGCCTCTTCCAGGGCGGCGGGACCGCCTTGAATCTGGGCTTCATTGGCAATTTTCACATACCAGCGGGGGCAGCCTGTGTCGCCGCACATTGCCCGACGGTCTTCCTTGGCGGCCTCGTAATTCTCCAGCATCGCCTGCAGGACAAAGGATGACAGATCACCGTCTTCAATGTCGGCAGCCTGCTGTAGTCCGCTGAGATAATCTTCGGGAATTTCAATCGCGGCCTTGTCCATCAAGGTCAGGGCCGTGCTTTGAATAGTTTCAATTGGAATCATAATCGCTCCTTTCCCTAAACCGCAGCCAGGGTCTCCGAGTCTTCGTCCAGCAGGGTTTCGCCCGGTTTTACGATTGTAAACTCTACAGGCTCGCGGGAGACATTCAAGTCGCCTTCCGTATCTTGCCGCACAACGGTAAAATAAGAATCTTCCATGTTGCCACTTTCGGGAAAGTCCTCGCGGTAGTGTGCGCCTCTCGAGTTTTCGCGCCAGAGGGCCGCCTGGGCAATCGTTTCCGATATGGCAATCAGACTCTGCATGTTGAGCCAGTCGTGCCAGGTGAGATTAAAAGTCCTGTTGTCATCGGCCAGGCCGCATTCACCAAATTCGTCCTTCAAGTCAGACAGTTTTTCGAGACCGTTGACGAGCTGATCCCGGGTGCGCATGACCCCGACATCGTCCCACATGAGATCCATGAGTTTCTGACGAAGTTCATGTATGTCTCCGGGCTTTTTGGCAAAGGGCTGTTCGGTCCGCTCTATTTCCGCCGTTATGAGATCCTCGTCGGATTCGCGAAGCGCATGCAGGAATTTGCCACTGTGCGGGTCGATATCCGCCGCCATCACATCTCCGGCAACACCGCCATATACGGTTGAATTGGCGACACCATTGCCGCCGAGCCGGTTGGAACCGTGGGCGCCACCGGCATCTTCTCCGGCAACGTACAGTCCCGGAAGTTCCGTCCGGGTGTCGGCATCACAGACAAGGCCGCCCATGAAGTAGTGTGCCGTCGGGACGACCTCGACCAGGCCGCCGGCGAGGTCGAACCCGCAGTCCGCACAACGCTTCACCATCCCCTGGAATTTTTCCCGAACATTGTCCGGCCCCAGATGTCCCATGGAGATATAGACGCCGCCATTGGTTGTCGTATGTCCCTTGCGCATCTCGTCAAAGATGGCGCGACTGACGATATCCCGGGTGGCGCGTTCGCCTTTTTCATCATAGTCGAACATGAAGCGCCGCTCGGCGCCATCGAGCAGGTAGCCACCGGCGCCACGCAGACCTTCTTCGAGAACCGTGCCGGTCATACGTGTATCGGAACCGCCCAGGAGACCGGTTGGGTGGAACTGCACCATTTCCATGTCCCGCAGGGGAAGCCCGAGCCTGAGCGCCATATGCAGGCCGTCCATGGTCTTGTCACCGGAGGGCGTATGATATTTATACATTGTCGGTCCGCCCCCGGTGGCCAGCAATACGGCCTTTGCCCGGACGAACCGGAACTCACCGGACCGCATGTCGACAAACAGGACACCGGACAAGGCGTTGCCCGACTTTGACGGGATGAGGGCCAGAGCGCGATGTTCCTCCAGGCGATCTATGGGACGCGACAGAACCTGCTCCATAAGCCGGCTGATGATTTCAATTCCGGTGAGATCACCCTTGTGTACGGTGCGGTCGAAGGACTGACCGGCAAAGGCTTTTTGATGCATGGATCCGTCAGGGTGGCGGTCGAAAAAGCAACCGATCTCGTTTTCCAGCTCATGGATGCGGACGACGGCCGTCTCGCATAGTTTCCAGGCCATGTCCTGGTGCGGCAGCCATTTACCGCCGATGATCGTATCCATGAAGTGGCGTTCAACGGAGTCTCCGTTGCCGATAGCGACATTGTATCCGCCTTGCACCATGCGGGTGCATCCGCATTTGCCCAGAAGACCTTTGACGGCGATGGTAACTTTTGCTTCCGGGGCGGCCTTTTGGGCGTGCAGGGCCGCGAACATACCGGCGCCCCCGGCACCAATTATGAGAATGTCGGTATCATGTTTTTCCATCGTATTTCCGAATTTAATCAGAGAGTTCAACTAAAAGGCGCGCAGCAGGAAGGCGACCGAGGCCACAAATGACAAAGCCAGCGCCGTTGCCGCATATGTTTTTTGTCTTGGTGACCAGGGTAGAAACTCGAGTGCTAAAATCCTGAGCCCGCCGAACAGATGCACACCCAGAAGTCCGACCAGGCCGGCTTCGGCAAATTTCACGGCAGGGGAATCGGTCCATTTAAGAAACTGGTCCAGTTCCGCGGCATCGTTCAGGGCCAGTCCGAGAACATAAAAATGAACGGGAAGAAACAGAACCAGCAGCAGTCCGGAGATCCGGTGAACGAATTGCACGATCCACAGGGAATCTTTTCGATGCGCCAGGGACATTACAACACCACCGCTATGACGGCCCGAATTCCAAGCGCAAGCATGACCAGGCCGACAGCCCAGCTAATGGAATTCAGGAGTGTTTTATTCAAACCGAACCATTCAAACAATATCGCACGTAGTCCAATGGCACCATGGATGGTAACCGCAAACACAAACAGTCCGTAATAAAGGCCCCATCCCAGGCTGCCTTTCGTCCGCGCCAGGATCTCATCGGCGGAAAAACCGTTCTGAACTGCATAAATCATAAGGATGAGATGGCCGAACACCAGGGGCACCATGACGAGGGCGCTAATTCTCTGGGCAAGGTAGAGGCGCAGATCAACCATTTGTCAGAGCTTCCCCTTCAAGTAAGCCAGTGACGCCAATCGTTTCAACCCGGCAATGGAGGCTGTTGGATTGAGTTCGTTGGGGCAGTACGTCATGCAGCTCTGGTGTGAATGGCAGTTCATGCAGCCGTCACTTTCTGAAACGGCCGCAAGCCGGTCATAATAAGCACCGTCCCGATCATCGTTGGCAAGGGTCCAGGCGCGATTGAGTGCCGCGGGACCCAGATAGGCCCGATTAAGATTGACAGTATCGCAGGCGGCGTAACAGACGGCGCAGTTGATGCACTCGATGGCGGCATTGGCCTGCATCCGTTTGGGATCGGAAGGTTTTATAGCCGCGAATTCATCATCACGGGTTTCCGTGGGTTCGAAAACGCCTTTGGCCCGGGTCCATTTGTCAAAAAATTCCGTCATGTCGCAGACGAGATCCCGGATGACAGGCAGATTTCTCAGAGGTTCGATGCGCAGTCTTCCATCGCGCAGAACCTTTTGCACATGGGTACGGCACGTCCATCGGGGTTCGCCATTGACCATCATTGCGCAAGAACCACACATTCCGACCCGGCAGGCAAATCGATAACTCAGTGAAGGTTCGCGATGCCGCTGTATCCACGTCACCACATCGAGAATGGTTTGGCTTTCCTGCTGCGGGACCTCGTAAGTCGACAGGCCGCTCTCGTCTTCCGTGCCTCGCCGTACGGAAACCTGCAGAAGTTCCTTAGATTGACTCACAAGACCGGCCCACGCTTTGTTATTCCTGTTTCGGGAAGGCACCTTACTCTTTTCAGGGTACCTAAATTCAGGGTACCAAACACCAAGTTACAGTAAAGATTGCTTAATTAAAAACGAAAAAAAATTGAGCATTACATAAGAATTGCTTAAATTATCTGGAAGCATCAGCCATCGGAAATTTGGTCCGTATCCATAGGAATTTCCCTGGCCTGACCCGCCGCACGCACGATTTCAACCAGGGCCGAGCACAGCGGTCGGATAAAGCGGGTATTGGCATTGTCCCGGCGCATGGCGAGGCCGAGGATTCTGGATTGCGCCTTCAATCCGAGGGGTAGCCGTTTCACCGGCAGGGGATTTGGTGAGGGGACGGATCGATTAGGAACAATGGAGACACCGAGTTCGTGGTAGACCATCGATGAGATCGCCTCGAGTGTATCAAGTTCCATGCTCTCCCGGACTCGAATTTGATTTTTTTCCAGCCACTGATCGATCAGATTTCCGACCCAGGCTTTT
>JANQOC010000157.1 GCA_028279265.1 Hyphomicrobiales bacterium | reverse complement strand
CGGCTTCGGTTCACTTTTGGGGCGCGATTCGATTTCAGCACTGAGATTCGGCAACCAGGAGTTTTGAGCACCGATCAGAACATCCCGGGGGAGGGAGGCCAACAATAGCTTGAGGTCACTGTTTCGTTGTTTACCGGCAGAACTGACTTCAGCCAGTTGTTCGACAACCCAGGATTGCTGTTTGCTGATCAGGTCGTTCAACAAACTTTTGATTGCCCAGGCAAGCTTCTGCACAGCAGCCAGCTGCTCCGGATTTGCCTCTGTAAGGTCCAGAAGGTCGAGAGACTCGATAGACTTGAGTGTGGCAATATTGGATGTTTCGAGGCTTAGTAGAAACTTCGTGAGCGGTGTAAGCTCGGCTTCGGAGTCTTCCGGCCAGGATCCGATATCAATGCCTTTTTCTTTTAGTGTTTCGACGTCAAGCCCCGGCACTGTGAAGAGACCGATGCCCTGGGCACCCGTGACCCGGCCTTTGCCAAGTATTCCGTCAAGATGGCAGGTTGAACATGTCTGGGAAAATGGTTTGATGGCCATAATTCTCGGATCGGTATCCGGCGTGTGGCAAAAACTGCATTGTTCGGGAACGGCTGAAGACGCGATCTGTTTTTTCTTCCTTGTTTCGGGAAAGTGTTTCTGGATGTGGGCCGCATGATCGAAAGAAATTCGGGTCCGGCGCTTGAAAGGGTAGTTTAAGAATTCAGGATGGTCTGACTTGAAACTATCGAAAATTTTGACATGGCATCCCTGGCACTGCTGGTCTGAAAGCCTGGTGGACTTGAAATCCATTCCCTTGTGTTCCCGATGGCAGGTCGCGCAATAAATGCCTTCAGCAAATTTGTCTTTGGTTTCGAAAAGTAGTTTTGAGATTTTTACCTCTGCACTGTCATTGTTCGCCGGTTTTCTGGATTCGAACGTGCGTGTTTTTTGCTGAAGCACCGTTTGGGAGGCATTGTGAGGGGCAAAACTGTGGTCCTGAATTTTGTGACAAACGATGCAGCCTTTACTATCCGCAACCGGATCAGGCCGGGCAAACATAGTGTGCATCCACGTAAAGCGAGAATTCGTCTGAGATGTATGGCAGGCCGTGGAGTCGGAAATGGCACTATGGCTCGACGTTAACGGCCCCGGCATAAGCCATTGCTGGTCCGGCGACTTACCCATCCAGATCAGAACCGTTCCAGCGGCAACCAGCGATGTCCATATGGAAATCCGGGTCGTGCGCTGACTTATTTGAAACTTGCGATCGCTTGTCATCTTACGGCACGCCTGTTGAGAATGCGGAAACGATGGCGATGTGTACGAGTGACACGATCACTAGGGAGTATGTGCTGGGAACATGGATCAGGAGCCAGGTCGATCTGATCTTGTCGTAACTGAGTTGAAAATCAGTAGCCAGTTTATCGACGGCCTCTCTTTTCAGTTCGGCAATTGTGCCGGCGCGGTCGGAGCCAACGATATCCTCAAGCTCTTCCAGCTGAATCAGGAATCTCTGAAGTGGCAGTCGCGGTTCTTTCAAAAGCTTCCAGGCATTCGGCTTTTGTTGAAAGAAATCGTAAATTTTACGGGTGGAACTCTCAATTTCCGGATTCATTTCCACATGATTTATGAGTATCGCAAGCAGGGTCTCAATTCGATTGGTTTGTTGCAGGGCGTTGGGATCACTATTGGGCGGTTTTGCAGTGATGTTTAACTGGCTGATCGTGCGCAGGAAAAGGCGCTCCAGTGACATGCCCAGGAATCCTGAAGCAACAACGAGAATGAACAGTCCCCAGAGTGTGGCGCCGAGCATGCTTCCCGGCAGATCCAGTCCTGCGTGCAGTAAAAACAACGCACTCGTAAAAGTACCGCAGTAAATATGAAAGGTTTGTCTTCGGTTAACCGTGCCGGATTGTGCAATTCTAAATCGGACGCGATCAGATTGGTTGAGTACATGGAGCATCATCTGCGGAATAAAGAGTGCTGCCAGAAGCCAGCCATCAATGAACTTGGGTTCACGCAACGCAGATTCCGCGAGATGAACGAAGCCCAGGGCCATTATCGTGACGATGGCCAGGGTCAACATGTTCAGTGGAAAAAATTTAGATTTTGTCATAACGGGCACGACGCTTTTTATTAATTTGTTTCTTCGGTTCGTCCGACATAGCTGTTTTTCTTTGGCAACAGAGAGTCAATTGCACCCAACTGTTTGCCATCATGTTTGGTCAGGAAAATCTGTATCTGGGAGGCAATCTTGTCGGCGGATTGCGTCAGGGCCTTGCGATTGTTCAGCTTCAGGCCGGCCTCGTAACTTGCCGCAGAAATCGCTTCGAGTTCAGGGAATTTGGGAATCAGCTTATAGGCTGCAAGAAACTTCTTGCGTGATTCATCCACGCGATGCGCCATCTTTACCGAATAATGATTGGTTTCTTCTGAAACGGCGACAGCACGAATAGAGGACTCGATCTCAACGGTGAGCCCGACCAGGTACATTATTCTTCGACGCTCGATTGATGCTTCCTGGTTTCCCTTGTCGGGTTGATGCCAAAGATTGTGCCTGATTTCGCCCTGGGACCACGAGACCAGCTCAAAAGAACTGCCGGCCGGATGTTTTCCGACATTGATTAGTTTTTCAAAGGGGACGATGTGGCACCCGAAGCAGTTTTTTGCAATCTGATAGATATTGCCGGGTCTGATCATTTTATTGCTTTCGGCGGTTTTCCACCGGCTACTTTTTTCGGCCTCGGATTCGGTTTCTTTTGTCTTGCCGCTGTAAGAACTGTGAATATCGATATAGTTCTTTCCCGCTCCATGACAGGATTCACATGAAATTCCGGCAATAACCTTGACCTTCTTTTTCGATGCCTTCTGGCTGGTAAAATGGCAGTTGAGGCAAAGGCTTTCGGATTTAATGCGCTTGATGTCGAGGCGTTTGGCAATATCCCGCGCCGCTTTTGATCTCGGCAGTTCGCGGAATGTTTTAAAGTGCTGCGATTTTTTCCAGACTTTGGCCTCTTCCTTGTGACATTCGGCACAAGCATTCGGTCCTTTGGTATTTTTTGCGATGGGGGCGTTACTTTTTGAGGTTTTCTTTTGAGCCAGGCTTTCAGACGAAAATATGCCTGCAGTCACCACCCCCAGTAAGGCGGTCATGATAATTGTTTTTGGTAATAGGTAATTGCCCCACGACAAGAAACATTTGACCATAGATCTTCGAGCGCCCCGGAGTTGAATTCGGAATAAATGCTTTAATTTGTCGAAATACTGCGATCGCAATCCTTGAGCGGACGGTCGATCGTTACAAATAATGGCCGGAAAGGCCCAATCCAAATGATGGTAAATCGATGCTGTGAGCAGCATCGCAATTGATTAACAATGTTGCGCAACCATTGTGAAAATTCGATGGTCCAGTCGTGCCAATGTGATGACAAAACTTTGTAATTACTGTGTTAATCACAAAATTCCGCTTTGCAGTATCACCCCGCACCGATGAGAGTAACGATATTCACGTCTATCCCGTCGGGGTCCGTTTGACTGCAATAAAATTGATGATGGGCCGGAACGCGAAAAGCGCCAACAGCGACTGTGACTATTTTGATACTAGGGTCCTAAATCAAGGGCTGCCACAATTCTGACACCAGATTTTCCTGCTCCGACCCAGATTTCTGTATTTGTTTGTACTCATAGCGATCAAGACATAGTGGTCGCATAACAAACACCGCTGGGGGGATACTTGCCTGTCCAAAGGGAGGATTGGCAGACAAATTTTCTTCAACGAACTCGTGGAGTTTTCTAACTCTCACGAAGACTTAGGTCAGAAAGACTTCTGGATGCATGTCCATGCAGCTCCCACCCCACCAAGTCCAGGGGTCTTTCTGATCTTTTTTATTTGTATTCAGAAATTCACGACAATTTCCGGCGGTGATTTGAGTGTTTGATACACGACACAATAGCGCTCCGTCAGCTTCATAAGAGTTTGTTTATCGGCTTCGTTCATATCGCCTTCGAGCTCGAACGTCAGGCGGATCGACTTGAAGCCAACGGATGCTTCCCGGTCGACGCCCAGGGTTCCCTTGAAATCCAGATCTCCTTCAGCGCGAATATTTGCATCAACGAGGTTCAGATTCAGAGCTGTGGCTACGGCATTAAGAGTGACGCCGGCGCAGGCGACAAGTGACTGGAGCAGCATATCTCCGGAACAGGCATGAACACCGGTCCCTCCCGTTGCCGGGTGAAGTCCGGCCTCGACAAGGGCTTTACCGGTTTCTACGGAGCACGTCACATCCTCTCCGATTTTGCCTTCTGCGGAGAGGGTAATTATCGCCTCTTCCGGAGAGTTCTTGTACAGATTTTTTACAGGCTCTTGAATTGACTTTAGTTGTTCTGAATCCATTCCGGGCACTCCTTTGAAGAATTGCGGTTACCGTAGAGCACCCGGTCGTTTTTTGTCCAAGAAAATAAAGTTGATAAAGAAATCAGAGTCCTCGTGAATGCCTTCGCAGATAATCACCCGGTATCGAACAGGGAAAGTTTGTTCCCGTGAGCGGGTAATTTTTGTGGCTGGCGGACGTTGAGAGGAAAAGCCTGTTCTAACTGTCAGGCATAAAAAAATCCCCCGGACTGCTCACGAGCCCGGGGGACAAAACTCGATGAAGAAACTTCAGACAATTGAGACCGAGGACACTTTCATGCTCCGATATCTCAATATCTCGTCTGCTTACTTCTTCATTTTCATCATGGCTGCCTCATACTCTTTGGCAGTCAGATTACCGTTTTTGTCTGTATCCAAATCTGCAAACTTCAACGCATCTTTTTTACCTTTGTGAGCGGCTTCCCACTCAGCCAAGGTCACTTTACCGTCTTTATTGGCGTCAAGATCCGTGAGTTTCATTTCGCCAGCAACAAGTGACATTGATGAAAGTGTTGCCGTTACTACTGCAGTCGTTACAAAAAGGAATCTCTTAGACATTCTCATTCTCCTTAATGCAAATTAAGAGCGTCTTCAGGACGAAAACTACATTCAAGTAAAATATGCGCTCTGGGCGCTAAATATCTGAATCAAAGATGTTTTTGATTTGAAAATCTGTTGGCGTTATTAAGGTGTTTTGGTGACAAGATTCACATTTCCTTCAAACTTGAAACATAATTCAAAATTGGGATGAGAATGCTTGAATTGATGCTCGGGCAACCCCGATAATTCAACAGAAGACTGGAATTTTTAATTTCAATATTTAAGTAAACAAGTTGAACAAAACAAACCAGATCAACTGAAATCCAGAAATGAAATTTCGCGGCAAAGAAATTGTCAGAGTAGAAAAACCTGATTATCGATTTGTTCTCACACTTGAGGATGGAAGCCTGGTTACAATTGGTCCAAGCGATCTTCCACCGGACAGTTACAGTTGGCTCTATCGCAAATTACTTACCGATGAAAATAATTCTGAAGCGACAGAGAAGAGTTCTCCCTAGAAATATTCAGACTAACGTCGTTTTATTTGCGCCTCATTGATCACGATCTTGATTAAGTTTGTTCGGCCAGCTTTTGTCTGACGAGATCTATCGCCGCGCGCAGATCATAAAACTGATCCGAAAATCCGATAGGAATGGGAATACGCCCCACGGCTCTTTCTATTCTGTCAATCTCTTCCGTGTACTTCATCGATTGCGCGCCATTGGCCTGGTCTTCGAAAATTTGTCTTTCAAGCGACTTCAATTCGGAATACCAGAAGAGGATCCTGTTTCGAATCCTCCAATTATAAAGCCAGGGCACCCCTTTGATGACAGGAATCAAAACAGTCAATACAGGCAGCAGCAGTATGAACGATCGTTCCAAAAATGACGCCAGCCAAAAGGGAAGAAATCTCTGCAGGAACGGCGGCCCCGACTGATAGGTTCGTGCCGCATCTTCGGACATGGTCAATTCCGGATCAAAGGGCTTGGGAAACTCATTGATGTTCTGAAACAGGCCACCGCCGCCATGGGTTTTCTGTGCGGCCTGAGCCATAAGGCCAATTAGGGTTGGATGCAGGTCGCGCCTGGCGACCAGGGCGGCCGTGGCGGCAATCATATCTATATTCCGGCCAGGAATGTCTTTTGAAAGGTCCAATACGCCTCTTGGAAGACTGACTCGGGATAAATAGGGAAAAATTCTCGTATAGGCTTCGGCCTGGGCAAAGCTCATAAGCTGAATCCCTGTATGGGAGAACAGACGCTGGATCAGTTTGGATTTTGGTGACGTGACAAGAAACAAAGCATCGATCTCTCCGGCGACAAGAGCATCAACCGCCTTATTGCCGCTGAGAGGTTCGAATGTCGCGTTCTGCTCTGTGACATTGTTGGCCCTCAGCAAATCCAGGGAGAGTTTCCGGGTACCGCTGCCGATAACACCGACAGCGATCCGCTTGTTCTCGAGGTCATGGATTTGATCAATTTCCTGCTCCAAATTGTGAAACAACCAGATGGGTTCAAGAAAAATTCGTCCGAGAGAGATCAGATCTTCGTATCCGCCATTGTCGGCGATGCCTCCCTGCAGCAGCGCTAAATCCACTTTCGGTTTGTCATCATTGAGCAGTGATAGATTCTCAACCGATCCCTTTGTTGACACTACCTGCAGCTCTATACCCGCTTTCCTGAGCTCTTGTGCGTACTGATTCCCAAATGCGAAGTAGCCTCCGGAGGTTCCCCCGGTCGCAATGGTCGCAGAATTAGGAGGAGCTGGCTCGACAAATTGAAAAGCGAACCAGAAGGCGGCAACTGTGAGGAGGGCGGAAGGGATAATCAGCCAGATCAGATCTTTTATTCTTTGTAGCCAGATATTCACCAATGAAGTCTCCGAAGCGGTGGGTTATTGAAATAGATGACCTCAAGCTCGCAATATATTCGAATTATTGAATTTTTATCTAGGATATTGTTGCCAAGGCTGGAAATCGGGGTACAACTCATCAGGGCGTCGTTAAAAGATTTTGAAATTATCAAATTCATGAGTGGCTTCGGAAATGGAAGTTTTCATTGATGGCATGAGCAAGAAAGACTGGCCCGGGGTTAAAGCCATTTATGCGGAAGGCTTGGCAACCGGTCTGGCGGCGTTCACCACTGTCGCACCCTCTTGGAGCGAGTGGGATCAGCGGCACTTTGAGTTCGGCCGCGTGGTGGCACGCTTGGAGTCCGAAACTGTTGGCTGGGCGGCACTGGCACCGGTTCCTGATAACTGAGGGGCAGCCGGAGTCGCTGAGGTCAGCGTCTATGTCAGTGCCCAAGCCCAGGGCCGGGAAATCGGAAGCAAACTCCTGCGGGAACTGATCCGGATATCGGAAAAAGAGAAGTACTGGACGCTGCAGTCACAGATCATTAGCGAAAATCACGCGAGCCGAGCCATTCACAGGAAATGTGGATTCCGGGAAGTGGGATATCGTGAGCGACTGGGACATGTGAACAATAAGTGGCATGATGTCGTGCTGTATGAACGGAGAAGTCAAACGACAGGTGGACCAAATCTGCCAACCAAAGTCTGCAGCGCATCGTCACAGGACTGACTGGGTTCTCGGAAAACCAAAATTTTTTCCCTGAGTACAATTCTGTCTTTTATCTCGTCGTTTGATGAAGTGCTCTATTTAAGGTCTGACAGTTTTTTGTCAGCGCTTGAGTTGAACAGATACCTAAAGTCCGCCGCGTATGATGGCGACACCAACCGCGGCAACGACCAGGCCCCCGAAAAACGAGGTGATATCAAAAACCTCTCCGGTTATGGGCGTGTTATTGATCCACGCAATAATCACGGATATTGACTGAAGAATTACAATGCCAACTCCGCAGATGGTGATGATGACTCCCATATATTTGGTCTGCTGTGGAGAAAAAAGCATTGAATTGGGCCTTTGGTTAAATAGCGAGCCTGCCTCTGGACAGTGCGGGTTTGTTGCGGAGCTTCATCTATAGGTTTGGTTCAGCTTACAGGCCAATTGACTCCCAGTTGCTCCCGGAGTTCCGCGCAATTCTCTTTGTATTTTTTGCTGTCGGTAGTCACACCGTGAGTTTGAGAAATCTCTGCCAGTTCTGCAGAACAATGGAACTGCAGCGGCTTCATGGATAGATCTTTTGCGATTTTCAGTGCCGAACTGACAAGTTCGTGGGCCAGGTCGGGATCGCCGTTGTTGACCGAGGCAATTTGTCCGAGCCGCAATTGTCCGTAAGCCAGGTGACCCTGCTCACCGCGTGTTTCGATAATCTTCAGAGCTTGCTCCGCATGATCCCGCGCCTTATCCAAATCGCCCATCGACTGATGGACTTCACTCAGATGAAGCAATGCCAGCGTATGAAACAAGCCGGAACCCAGGGCCTGGTAACGTCCGAGACATTCTTCGAGAAGGGCGAGGCCGGTCTCCGGTTCTCCCGCCCGAAACTTTGCATATCCGAGGAAACCGATGGTAAAGAGGTCGAGATTGCCCAGCTTCCAATGTTGGGTCAGCGCACGGGCGCGGTTCAAGACTTCAATTGCAGCTTCGAAATCCTGGCGAACGATATGCAGATATCCAATATCATAGAGAATGTGCGCATGGCTAAAGGGGTGCTCGATCGTCTCGGCTATTTTCTCGCCCTCTTGGCCCTCGATGATCCCCTCGTTGAAACTCCCAATTTCCGCCAAAGACCATACAAGCCAGGATCGTGAGACAACTGAAGGGGCAAACGGCAAATCAAACAGTTTGTAATTGTCTTCTCCCGATAGGGCTTCGGAAATCTGCCTGAATGAGGCGAGAGAGCCTGTATAATTGCCGGACTGAACGTCGACACAGCCGCGATAAAAGTTTGCCGTGGCTTTTAGCGAAAAGTTGTCCATGTCCCTGGAAAGGGAGACAGCCAATTCGGTGGATGACCGTGCCTCTTCGTTGCGGCCGATAAGCCATTGGCTCGCACCTCGATAAACGGCGATCCAGGCCAGCGAAGTCTCATCCTTGATCGATTTCGCCGCCTGTTCGGCTTCGTTTAACTGATCGAGTATTTCATCATTAGCGCCGACCGCCCAAAGGGCGTTTCGCAACTCCAGCCTGATATTGATCGCTTCTCGGACGTGTTCTTCCGACTGTTCGTGATTTCTGAGCGCGACAATCGCGTGTTTCAAATATCCAACGGCTTCATGCAGGGCCGATTGACCAAGCGCATGGGCCGCGGCCTCGCGGTTGTACTGTAGGGCCTTGGCCCAGTTCTCGCTGTTCAAAGCGTGATGTGCGAGCAAATTCAACTGCGGGCGGTCAAGATCCTCGCCTTCACGTTCCAGAATTTCGACGATCTGGTGGTGAAGCGTTTTTCTTCTTGCCCGCAAAATCGTCGAGTAGGCTGCATCGTGGACGAGAGCATGCTTAAATACAAAGTAAGTGTTTTCGTTGTTTATTCGGCGGTGGATCAAACCCGAACTTACAAGTTGGTCCATTGAACGCATAATTTCGTCGTCAGGCTTGCCGGAGATCTGTTTTAAGAGATCAAATCTGAAACTCTGGCCTATGACGGCGCCGATCTGCGCCACTTCTTTGGCGGTATTGAGTTGATCGATCCTGGCAATCAGTGATGACTGGAGTGTTGCCGGGATCAGGACTTCGTTAGAAACATCTTCGTTGGGCTGACTTGAGCCGAGCAGGGTTTTGGTCAATTCTTCGAGACACAGGGGATTGCCGTCCGAGCGGTTGATTATCTGCTCGACAACCGCACCATCCAGTTGATCCAGGGAAATCGATTCCACCACTGTCTGAGCTTCATTCGTGCCCAGCCCTTCAAGTTCCAGGCCCAGTTGCGCCTTGACATCCTTCCAGTTGGATTTGTCCTCCGGACGATAGGATATCAGCAGCAGAATCCGATGTTGGTGAACCTGGTTCGTAAAATGCTTGATGAACTGACGCGTGGATGGGTCTGCCCAATGTGTATCCTCGACAATCACCATTATGGGATCGCTGGAGGCTTTCTCGGTTATCATTCGTGTTGTATTTTGCACGACCTCATCACGAAACTGACCGGGTGTGTGTTCTGACTGAGGGAGTTTGTGCGATTTATTGATGCCCAGTAGACGGCTGAATATTGGGACAGTTTCAGAGTTTTCCAAGGGCAGACTGTCAAGAAACT
>JANQOC010000140.1 GCA_028279265.1 Hyphomicrobiales bacterium | reverse complement strand
CCCATATCTATTCCCGGCATCGGGGCCAGGATGTTTGATGGTTTCCCATAATGTGCATCACTCCAGCATACGGGCCGGGCACCATTTGCCAGGGCGGCGAGATCGACCGTTTCCGTCAACTCCGTTTCTGACCAATTCTTTTCCAGTTCACCGAAAACGCGCAGTCGTGCGACGCCGCCATCGGGCACGATGTTTAATCGCAAATGACTCCAGATTCCGGAGTTTGAAACTTCGATTACATTGTGGGAGTCGCCTTTGAGGTCTGTCAGGGGAACAAGGCTTTGCCAGTCAGCTTCATCAGGAATTTCCTTGTTTGAACTACAGACATCAATAGATGCTTTTGGAGCGTAGTTGCCGGTGAAAAAACTTGTATCAATATCGACGAAACTTATCCGGCCCGAATATCCGAATTTGATGATACACCAGTCATGTCCCGGTGATCTTCGACGGCGGCTTTCCCATCCGTCCATCCATTTGCCGTGATCATCATATTTGTCCGGTATAAATATGGGATCCGCCAGATCAATTAGGCGTTCTTTGGGGGCAAAGAAATCGTCACTTGCGAGAAGTGTTTCGGAACCCAACCGTCGGCTGGCTAGATTGACCCAGGTTTCGGAAAGAGATTGTATTTCCGGATCGATCGGGGCTGTAATGATCTGTTCGCTCATGTGAGGCGCAATTCCTAATTCTCGGGCTTGTGATTTTTGTGCCAATGACGGGCAATATCGATCCGACGGGGGAACCAGACATCTTCATGGGATTTGGCATAGCTCAGAAATTTTTCCAGCGAAGCAGACCTGCCGGGACGACCTGCCAGCCGACAGTGCAGACCGATGGACATCATCTTCGGAGCTCCGGACTGACCTTCCTTGTACAAGACATCAAAGCTATCTTTCAAATAGGAGAAAAACTGTTCTCCGGAATTAAATCCCTGCGCCGTTGCAAAGCGCATGTCGTTGCTATCGAGGGAATAGGGAATGACCAGGTGGTCGTCATTGACGCCGTCCACCCAATAGGGAAGATCATCGGCATAGGAATCCGAATCGTACAAAAACCCGCCTTCTTCGATAATCAGATCGCGGGTGTTGTTCGTGCAGCGGCCAAGATACCAACCATGAGGACGTTCGCCGGTAACTTCTGTATGTAGAGCGATTGCCTCTTCCATATGCTTTTTTTCGATTTCCCGTGGTATGTGGCGATACTCAATCCAGCGAAGTCCGTGGCTTGCGATTTCCCAGTCCAATTCCTTCATGGCAGCAACCGCCTGAGGGTTTCGCGATAACGCCATAGCCACCGCATAGACGGTGATTGGAATATCATAGGCGCGAAACAACCGCCAAAGACGCCAAAATCCCGACCTGGAACCATATTCATAGATTGATTCCATATTCATATGCCGCTGATTCGGCCACGGTTCAGCACCAACAATTTCTGAAAGGAAAGCCTCTGAAGCCGCATCACCATGGAGAATGCAGTTTTCGCCGCCTTCTTCATAGTTCATCACAAATTGTACAGCTATCTTGGCACCTCCCGGCCATTTCGGATCCGGAGGCGTGCGACCATACCCGATGAGATCACGTGGATATTCTGTATTCAACCTTTGACTTCCTTCCCTCGACGGACTCAATTTTCTTTTAGGATTGTTTCTATGCGTAAACGTGCAATTTTATGTACCTGCTGGAGCGCTGTTTGAAATTCCTGCGACTGATCATTTGATACGCGATCTTCGAACGCCGTTAATATATCCCTTCGGTTGAGACCTTTAACGGCAATAATAAACGGAAATCCAAACTTGCTGGAATACTTGGAATTGAGTGATTGAAATTTTTCAAATTCCTCAGGACTGCATTTGTCAAGCCCGGCACCTGTTTGTTCCGATTTTGAATCGTCCGTGAGTTTGTCTTCTATTGCAAGTTTTCCGACGAGTTGCGGATGGGCATTGAGGAGTTGCAGCTTTCGTTCCCGGGAAGCTGCTTCAACAATCTTTGCCATTTTGGCAGCAAGCGCTGTCGGGTCATCATCCTGAACAGCTATACCTTTATTGAATGTTTCCTCCGCTATCCAGGGGGAATGCTCATAGACGCCGCCAAACCGGTCGAGAAATGCCTGAAAAGACATTTCGGAAGGTTTTGTGTCTAATGGTTTGGCCATAATTTTTCCTGTTCAACTTAAACTGCCTAATGTTTGAGCCCCATATTACCGGAATCCAGGCATCGTCGAAATTCTGAATTTCCAATTGAATACCAACGATCTAATTTTATGCAATTCAAAAAAAAAGATGGATAATTCAATGGATTTTATCCAATAATAACCTGTTTTGAAAATTGGAGAAGAAATTGGATCGCCGTGCAACCATGCATAACAAGAATTGAATTCAGGGTGCAGGCAGATTTATCCGATTTCGGTAGAATTCAAGGAATAGACCAATGGGTAGATTGACGACCCATGTCCTCGATACGGCAGCCGGACAACCGGCGGAAAATCTGAAAATCGCTTTGTTCAGATTTGTTGATGAAAATGCCGTCAAAGTCAGTGAGTATCGTACCAACTCAGACGGACGAACTGATCGTCCGATGCTCGATGAAAACGATTTTGCACCCGGACAGTACGAACTGCAATTTTTTGCCGGTGACTATTTTGATACTCTGAATCTTAATTTGCCCTCTCCAAAATTTCTTGATGTTGTGGTTATCAGATTCGGAATTTCCGAAACCGATTCCCACTATCATGTGCCGCTTCTTCTTTCGCCATTTGGCTACTCAACCTATCGCGGAAGCTAAGGCCGGTCAGGACAACAACTCCATGCGTGATCAAATTACATTTGTATTGAACGGTGAGTTGAAATCGGCTGCCAATTTTCCTCCTACACAGACAGTCCTTAATTTCCTGCGCAAGACAAGCAGCTTGACCGGGACCAAAGAAGGTTGCGCGGAGGGTGATTGCGGTGCCTGCACTATCGTCATCGGGGAATTGATTGACGATAAAATGAACTATCGTACCGTCAATTCCTGTATCCAGTTTTTACCCATGCTTGACGGCAAATCAATCACTACAGTCGAAGGACTTGCAACCGGGGGGCATCTGCACTCGGCACAGCAGGCCATGGTTGATCTCCATGGATCTCAATGTGGATTTTGTACACCCGGATTTGTCATGTCGCTCTATGGGGCATATCTCAACAAAGAGAAATTAGACCGTGACCGGTTGAATGATCTTCTGGCCGGCAATCTCTGTCGATGCACAGGATACGGGCCGATCATTGAAGCTGGGTTGCAAATGAAGGATTTGCCCGAGTCCGAGCAGCAGGCCCAGCGACTGACGGAAGAAAAAAAACTACTTGCCTCTCTTAAGAACCTGGATTCGCTTCATCTCAAATTCAAGGATTTTCAGTATTTCGCTCCGACAACGAGTGATGAACTGGCGCAACTCTATGTCGCGCATCCGGACGCCACGATCGTTGCCGGTGCCACGGACGTGGGGCTTTGGGTGACCAAGCAACATCGAAAGCTTCAAACAATCATAGAAATCGGAAAAATTTCGGACTTGAAGCAGGTGACGCGGGATGATGACAAAGTCGTCGTTGGCGCAGGTGTCAGTTGTGCACAATTCGAAACACTACTGACAGACATTTATCCGGATTTCGCGGAACTCATGCGAAGGTTTGGATCGAATCAAGTGAGGCAGGCGGGAACCATAGGAGGAAATGTCGCGAATGGATCACCGATCGGCGATTCAATGCCGGCGCTAATTGCACTGGAAGCGAAGGTGACATTGAGAAAAGGCAAAGAAAGAAGGGAGTTAACCCTGGAGGATTTCTTCATCTCCTATGGCAAGCAGGATCGGAAACCTGGAGAATTTGTTGAATCCCTGTCATTTGCAGTGGATGAAAAGCCGGAAAGACTTCGTTGTTACAAAATTTCCAAGCGTTTCGATCAGGACATCTCAGCCGTTTGTGGATGTTTCTATATCCGAACCGAAGAGCAGGTCATCAAGGATGTTCGACTTGGATTTGGCGGAATGGCAGGTATTCCCCAGCGGGCAAAAAATGCTGAACAGGCACTT
>JANQOC010000126.1 GCA_028279265.1 Hyphomicrobiales bacterium | reverse complement strand
TACCTACACCCCGAAATTCATGGATACCGGCGGTTTCGACAGAATTCAGCCGATCGTATCCGTCCCCGGCTTTGAATTCTTCAACAGTTTCCACAAACGATAGGGACTAAGAGGAATATCGAGAACTTCCAGTTCCTTTGAAAGCGGGCGCAATGCATCTTCCACGGCTTGCGCGAACACCGGACCCACAGGGATCGCACCGGCTTCACCGACCCCCTTTATGCCCAGACTATTTTGTGCTGAAGGAACCGTATGATGATCAACTTCAATTTTTGGTGCTTCAAGTGACGTTGGAACAAGATAATCAGCGAGGGTTCCGTTTAAGAGTTGACCGTTATCGTCATATTCGATGCGTTCGAAGAATGCGTTGCCGATTCCCTGGACCACACCTCCCTTGACCTGCCCGCTCACGATCATGGGATTTATCTCCACCCCGCAATCATGAACAACCACATAGCGGACGATTTCCACCATCAATGTTTCGGGATCAACTTCGACGATGAGGCCATGGGCGCCACTGGATGTTGTCCCACCCTCAGGTCCAAAATAGCTCGTCGCTTCCAAACCCGGTTGCGTTCCGGGAGCTACGGCACCGCGCATCGGGTTCGCAATAGCGGCCAGATCGCCAAAGCTGATTGAATTTTCTGCATTTCGGGAATCGAAGGCCAGGCCTTCTCCGAGCTGAATCTGTGATTTGTTGCAATTGAGATGTGAGGCGGAGAGCTCTATGATTTTGGTTCGGACAGCTTCTGCAGCCTGATAAACTGCATTGCCGGCGACAACGGCACCCCGGCTCGCGAAGGTGCCGGCTCCCCATTGAAACTGATCTGTATCGCCTGTGGTTACGTCCACGAAACTCGGTGATACGCCGAGCTGATCCGCAACGATTTGAGCAAAGCTCGTATAGTGCCCCTGTCCCTGGTTGCCAATGCCTGTGGCGACATTCACGCGACCATTTCCCTGGACGCGAACTCTCGCGCCTTCATAGGGGCCAATCCCCGTTCCTTCGACATAAGAGACAATGCCGATGCCCACATACCGGCCTTCATCCCTGAGACGGTTTTGTTCTTCCTGTTTAAACTTTGTGTAATCGATATTGGTGAGCAATTGATCCAGTACTTTTTCATAGTCACCGCTATCGTAAGAAAGCTCAGTGAAATCCTGAAATGTCACCCCATTTCTATAGGGAAAGGCATCTTTGGGAATGAAATTCCGCCGGCGGATCTCCGCGACATCAAGATCGAGTTTCTTTGCTGCAAGATCCAGCAGGCGTTCTATAACGAATACGCCATGCTGTCTTCCTGCACCGCGAAAGGGTGAAACGATGGGTTTGTTTGTAAATACGGCCGTAAACACACTGTCATAATTGGGGATGACGTAAGGACCGAGCGCCGAACATTGAGAATTGATCGGTACGGTAAGGCCGTAAGGATTATAGGCACCGGTGTCGTGCAGAAAACGATCCTTTAGGCCCAGTATCACTCCGCTCTCATCCACGGCGAGTTCGGCATCGTGAATCTGGCCGCGTTCCTGTGTTGTTGCCGTAAAATGCTCGGCACGGTCTTCGATCCACTTCACGGCCCGGCCTAATTGAATGCTCACCCAGGGGATCAGAACCTCTTCCGGGTAATACATCAATACTTTGGATCCGAACCCTCCGCCGACAAACGGAGCGACAATCCGAATTTGAGATTCGGAAAGGTTTAGAAGACCTGCCAGACCCGTACGCAGTGAAGTCGGCGCCTGTGTTGAAGCCCACACTTGTAACTTCTCAGGCCCCGCATCCCACATGGCAACCACGCCCCGGGTCTCCATTGGCTGGGCAAGACCGTGTTCGTAAGTGAATCGCCTTTTTACGATAACCGCTGCATCTGCGGCGGCTTTTGCATAATCTCCCTTGAACTGGTGGGCAACGGCGGCCCTGTTCCCCGGAGCATCCTCATGAACAAGTGGTGAATTTTCTGACACCGCATTTTCAGAATCGGAGACAACGCTCAGAGGTTCGATCTGAACCGAAACCAGGTCAGCCGCATCTTCCGCAATATATCGGTTCTGGGCGATCACAACAGCGACCGGTTCCCCTACATATCTGACCTTTCCCGCGGCCAGCGGTGTTTGCGTCCTCTTATTGAATTCGAGACCGTCAATGGGCGGCGGAGGCACGACGAGCGGAGCACTTTGATTATAATCGCCAAGGTCTTCCGCGGTGTAAACAGCGACGACCCCCTCAAATTCGCGGGCTGCTTCGGTATCGATATTCAGAATTTTACCATGGGCTTCCCGGCTTCTGACAAAAGTCGCATGAAGCATTTGCCGTTGAACGACGTCGTCAACAAACTGGGCGCGGCCCATGAGCAATTTCGGGTCCTCAAGGCGACGGGTTGACGCTCCAAAATAAGTATTGGTCATTCGGAAACCCTCAATCTTGCTTACCGTCGCGAAGCCGGGTCGCTGCGAGGGCGACCGCTTCAACGATATTTTCATAGCCCGTGCACCGGCACAGATTTCCGGACAGTTGTTTGCGGATCTGTTCCTCAGAGGGATCGGGCACTTCTTCCAGGAAAGCTTTCATCGTCATTAAAATTCCGGGCGTGCAAAACCCGCACTGCAGGGCGTGTTTATCCTGAAATGCTTCCTGCAGGACACTGAGCTGATGGCCGTCGGGGGACAAGTTTTCAACGGTTTCAATATTCTTTTGATGAGCTTGAGGTGTGAACATCAGGCAAGAACGTACGGGTTTTCCGTCGACCAACACGGTGCACGCTCCGCAAACCCCATGTTCGCATCCAACGTGGGTACCCGTCAGTTCCAGTTCCTGGCGAATAAAATCGCAAAGAAGCGTTCGGGGTTCAACGACCCGACGATAGGTTTCTCCATTAACGGTCGTCTCAACCGTAAATAATTCAAACATTTTTGATTTCATTCCCTCGGATTATTGATTCATTCGGATTGCAATCGAATTTTTTGAGCCCGCTCTCCTGCCTTGAGAAGAGCTCTTTTTGTGAGAACAGCCGCAATATGACGTTTGTACTCGGCATCAGCCTGGACATCGTTGGCTGGATCGAGCTCTTTGGCCGCACTTTCACCGGCTGCGCGCGCTATTTGCTCGTCAATGGATTCGCCTACCAGATTTTGTTGAGTCAATTCAGCGCTGAGCGGCGTTTCCCCGCAGCCGCAGAAAGCTAACCGAGCACTTCGGCAACGGTCCTGCTCATCGAGTGTGATGATGGCGGCGACGCCGGCGATGGCATAATCTCCCCGACGTCGGGCTATCTCGATAAAACAAGAGCCGCTATTTTCTTCCTGTTCGGGTAGCTCGATTTCCGTCAACATTTCACTTTCCGCAAGTGATGTCTCGAAGACACCTTGAAAAAAATCTGGCGCGCTGATCCAGCGCTCACCCGTTGCAGACTTCGCTTTGAAGCGCGCCTGCAAGGCCAACATAACCGCAGGCATTTCAGAAGCCGGATCACCATGAGCGAGATTGCCGCAAAGCGTCCCCCTGTTTCTTATTTGCGGATGGGCAACCTCCTTAATGGCCTCGCAAGCGATGGCATGAGAGGACGCGACAACAGTGTTTCGCTCCACATCACCGTGGCGCGCTAATGCCCCGATTGAAACACCGCCGCCATTTTGTGAGATAAAGGACAGATCAGTTAATCCATTGATATCAATAAGTATTCCAGGGTGCGCCAAGCGAAAATTCATAATAGGGATGAGGCTTTGACCCCCCGCCAGAAATCGTGCCTCGTCTCCAAATTGTTCTTTGTAGGATAGGGCTTCTTCTAGGGATGTTGCAGCAATGTATTTGAACGGGGCCGGTTTCATGGGACACCTTGTATTCACATAAAGTTTGGCAATTGGTATTCGAACCAAAAGAGCCTATTGTGTCTGATTATTGAACGAGTTCCAACAATTACCGCAAAAATTATTTTCGATCTCTCTCGTTTGGGAACAAAGCTATGATTTTGGTCACAGGTGCCGGCGGCAAGACAGGGCAGGCCGTCCTGCAGGCTCTGGTCCGAGCCGGTGAAAGGGTGCGGGCTTTTATTTATCACGACAGTCAACGATCCCTGGTCACTTCTATCGGCGCCGGCGAGTCTATCGTCGGTAAAATGGAAGACAGGTTGACGTTTCGACGCGCCGCCGATGGCGTCAGGGCGATTTATCACATCTGTTCCAACATGAACCCAAATGAAGTCGAGATTGGAAAAGCGGCGATTTCGGCTGCCCAGGAATCTGGTGCGCGCCGGTTCGTTTATCATTCCGTTTTACATCCCCAGACAGAAATGATGGCGCATCATTGGCAAAAACTGCGGGTTGAGGAACTGTTACTGGAATCCGGTCTGGAGTATACGATTTTGCAGCCCGCACCATACATGCAGAATATATTGTCGGGCTGG